>CAYXOW010000049.1:0-996 GCA_964466815.1 uncultured Treponema sp. | reverse complement strand
CCACAATAAGAAATAAATGCACTTTCACTATACCAGAGCCATTGCTCCAATTCGGGAACAAAAACAATGACGGAACTGTTATTGCTCCAAGTATAGGAGTTAAGTTTATTTTGAATTTCATCGCGCACTTTCTCAGGCGATTGTCTATGGTCACGACCAGAACCGTGGTGATCCCAAGCGAGAATAGCTTTTTTATATTCATTTTTCATCATTCTTGTTAGTTCAGAGCCACTTTGTACCATTCCAGAATCTCGCTGTGGGTGACGTTTTATCTCGAACGTTATTCTTCGAATATGAAGGGCTTCTGGCCTATTCAAAAGAGATTTCATGAAGGCTTGGGCATCGGCGTCAGCGACATAGAGTAGCAGATCCTTCATTCAAGCACCCCTGCTGCAAACACAAGTCCTAGATCGGGCGAACCATCCCAGTCCTTTAACATGGGGTGCTTAGCTCCTGCAATAATATGGGTACCAGTGGTATCGCGACTAAAACAAAGCAAAGGTTCAATGCCGCACTGCTGTACTACAAAAGGTGAGTGAGTTGCCAGCAATACCTGGGATGCCGGCATGGTTGAAAGGGAGCGCAGGATGATTTCCAAGACCTTCGGATGTACTCCGTTTTCCGGTTCTTCAACCATGTAAAGGGCAGGCTCCGGTGGTAAGAATGCAGGTAGTGTAAGAGCAAGCATTCTTAATGTGCCATCAGACAACACCCAGCTTGGCGCTTCAAGGCCGTTTTCATAACGGAGCAAGATATATTCCGCATTATCTGCCTGTCTCCGAGCCCATCCAATGTTCACTAGATCAGGTAATGCATACCGCAAATGCTCAACCCAATGAAATACCGGAGTTCCCGCCTTCGCCCAATAGGGGCCTAAACCTCCATTGGCACCAAGGAGACGGCCAACGACACGAGCCAAATTGGTACCATCAAGTTCAAGATTGGTTGGACGAGTAGCAGGGCAAGGTAGACGCATCGCTGGGCTATTGAGCTGAA
>CAYXOW010000048.1:12302-15157 GCA_964466815.1 uncultured Treponema sp. | reverse complement strand
TCGATGTCGCCCGGGCCGAACATGAGGTGCTGCAGCGATAGTCCTCCCGTGTAGAGGTATCTACTGAGAAATGCGCCGAAGCCGGGCGCGAGGTTTTCCTCTTTCGCCCAGAGTGGATGGTACGCGATGTGGATGATGCCTGCCTCGTCCTTAGCGGCGCGATAATACAGCGCAAGAATTGGTCCGTATTGAGCCGGGCAGTCGAAAATAGGCTGATAGCGCGTGGCGAGCGTGTCGTCGCGGATGGGCGTGAATGCAGTCGGCGCTACGGATTTCTTACCTGTAGGGTAATAAAGGACACATAGCAAACCTGCCGCCAGCACGGCAAAAATAACAATCACACGAAATCGAACCTGTCGACTATGCTGAGCGCCCTGATTCTCCTGATGGCCCATACGTTCCTCCTGTGCGCGCGACGCCGAATGTTCGTCTCGTGGTCAATTCCGCACGCCCGAATCTAAAGCCCTAAAAATCCCCCATCGACCGGCAGCAGAACGCCATTCACATAGTCCGAAGCGCGCGATGCGAGATACACAACGGTCCCCTTGATGTCGGCCGGTTGCCCCCAGCGCTCGGCGGGGATACGTTCGAGAAGTTCGCTGTAGCGTTTGGGGTTGTTCTCGCTATTGATGTTGGTGTTCATGGGCGTGTCGAAGTACCCCGGCGCAATGGCGTTGACATTGATACCTTTCGAGGCCCAGTGGTTCGCGAGCGAGCGGGTGAGCTGTTGGACACCCGCCTTGCTCGCGGTGTAGGCGGGAATATTCTTGCCCGCGACGATGCTGTTGATGGAGGCGACATTGATGATCTTGCCGGAGCCCTGCGCGAGCATCATCCGGCCAGCGAGCTGGCAGAGCAAAAAGACAGCCGTCAAGTTGACACTGATCACAGCGTCCCAATCCTCGATCGGAAAATCTTCGGGGGCGTGTCGGCGTTGGATGCCTGCGGAATTGACAAGAATATCGACGCGTCCTCCGAGAATAGCAGCGGCATCCTGAAAGGTGCGCTGTAGCGCCGCCCTGTCGGAGAGATCGACCTGCAGCGCGTGACAGACAAAGCCCCTGCTTCGGAATTGCTCAGCCGTCGCTTCTACCGATGCCGAAGCATCGAGCAACACCGTCTCGGCGCCATACTCCATGAGTCCTTCGGCCATGGCGCGCCCCAACCCTTGCGCCGCCCCGGTTACAATCGCCTTTTTTCCAGTCAAATCGAAGAGGTCAGGTTTCATCGTCATTATCCTTCAACAATTGAGAAGTATATTCCACCCCTTCTCCGTGAACTGCGTGGCGGTTCTGTTGGTGGGCCCATAGGTAATGAAGTCGCCCGCTTCCATGCCGTTCTCCTCGTAGGCTTTCCGAAATTCGCGCAGTTTGAGGAGTTGATCGATCACCGCTTTCTCGACAGGCTCTTCCGCGCGCGCAACTTGCGCGGGATTCGCCGCAAGCACCTTGTGCTCGATCGATGGGGCGATCGACATGATGATGTTCGCACCCGCCAGTTCCGTGATGTGGTAGACGCCGCGCGCCGCCGCGCTCATGAGCATCGTGCTGTAGCCGCGCTCCTGAAAGATGCGGTATGCCCTTTTCATGCAGGCGATCCCAGCCTGGGTGATCGTGCTCTCGGGAATGCAATACTCGCCATCGGCCGCGACATCGCGGAGGTAGTCGTCGAGGCGCCCGAGCATCATCACCGCAGCACTGAAGCCTGGCACGACGCCATTCGCGCGCGCCCTGGTTGCGCCGCGCTCGTACGCCTCGGCCGCCGCGACGCACTGCGCAACCGTAAAGCTCAGGGTCGAAACCATATTGAAACCGAGGGCTACACCCTCCTCGAAGGCGAGCAAGCCTGCGCGCGTCGCGGGCGTCTTGACGCAGATATTCGGCGCAAGCGGCCCAATTTTCTTCACTTGTTCGATCATCAGCGCAGCGTCCCCCGGTTTCGCCGGGTTTACCTGGACGCACACACCGCCCGCGCCTCGCCTCGTACCCCAGAATCGGCGGAAAGTCGCAGCGTGTTGCACGCCCACGCGCATTTCGAGCTCGAGGGCCCGCTCGTCGCCGGAGAGCGCACCAATTCCCCTAGTAGGCGCGCCTTCACTCCCGACGCGCGCGCCCTCGTTCAGCACTTCTGCCCAGCCCGCGCGCGGGTCGGTGAGCGTCGAAGCCATTAAAAACGGATTCGTGGTCATGCCGACGGCGCCATTCTGAATCGCCGTTTCAGCCGCGCGCGGATCGGCGCTATCGTGCCACCAGACCGTGTCGGTGCGTGCCAGCCACTGAAGGTAATTGCGTGTCATGCTTGTGTGCCCTCCCCTCTTCCCTCGCGCTCAGCGTGCGAAAAGTCACGCGGCGGCTCCAAGGCGCTATTTCCACCATCCCGCATGCGTGCGGTCCGCCACGCTCACCACGCCGTCGTTCCGCCGTCGACCGGCAGCGCCACACCGTTCAAGAAGGCAGCCTCGTCGCTCGCAAGATAGACAAAGGCGTTCGCCACATCGGTCGCTGTGGCGAGCCGCCCGAGCGGCACTTCGCCGTAGCGCTCGGCGCGCTTCACCGGATCGCTGAGCACTGTCTGTAAGAGCGGCGTGTCGACCGTGCTCGGATGCACAGAATTGCAGCGAATGTTGTCCTTTGCATACCGCGTCGCGATCGATTTCGTGAGCAGCGTGAGCGCGCCTTTTGTCGTGGTGTAGGTCTCGTTGGTGTACTTGTGGCCTATGATGCCGCACACCGACGACATGTTCAGAATGGAACCACCACCCGACGCGCGCAAAAGCGGAAGCGCATGCTTTATACCGAGGAACGGCCCCTTGATATTGACTGCCAGCATGGCGTCCAGCGACTCCACCGGCATCT
>CAYXOW010000048.1:11113-12240 GCA_964466815.1 uncultured Treponema sp. | reverse complement strand
TCTGGCGAACCGTCTCGAACACAGATGACCAGCCCTCCTCAGACGTCACATCGAGCTTGAGAAAATACGCTCCTCCGATCGAAGAAAGTTTCGAAAGCGTCGCTGCGGTCTTTTCGCCCTCGTCGGCATTGACATCGCAGACATACACCGTGGCGCCCTCTTCCCGGAACCGCCGCGCGATCTCCGCGCCGAGGCCCTGAGCCGCGCCCGTAATCACCGTCACTTTATTGGCTAAACGCATATTCATCACTCCAGGGAGAGACTGCGCTCTCCGAATTAAAAAAAGGGAAGCCACGGAGAGGCGATTTTTCGCGCTTCTCCGGACTTCCTCAAAGAATCATCAGTGAATCAATTACTTCACCGCGGCTACAGTCGCCTGGAATTCATCGACAAGGTCCTTTCCGATCTTGGGGACCCACTCGTCGTACACGGACTTCGTGGCGTTCTGGAACACCTTAAGCTGATCGGGAGTGAGATAGGTAACGGTCATTCCCTTATCCTTGAGCTGGGACACGAGGTCGGCGTTCATCTTGCGGTTTGTGGCCCTCTGGAACACTGCAGACTCCTGAGCGGCCTGCAGAATAACCTTCTGGTCCTCGGCGGGGAAACTGTCCCAGAGTTTCTTGTTGATGAGCAGAATGTGCGGGCCATAGACATGGCCGGTCATCGTCAAGAATTTCTGCACTTCGTAAAACTTCGAGAGGAAGATTGTCGGGACAGGGTTTTCCTGGCCATCGATAGTCTTCTGCTGCATGGCGGTGAACACTTCGCTGAAGGGCATTGGCGTGGGGTTGGCGCCGAGCGCTCTCCACAGCGCGAGGTGAATCGGGTTCTCCATCGTGCGAATCTTGAGACCCTTGAGGTCGGCCGGGGATTTCACTTCGCGGACGCTGTTCGTGAGCTGGCGGAATCCGTTCTCGTAGTAGGCGAGCAGTTTCATTCCCTTCGGCTCGACAAGGCTCGCGAGCTTGGCGCCCACGGGGCCGTCGTAGATCGCGTCGGCGGCCTTCTCGCTCGTCACAATGAAGGGAAGGTCGAACACGTTGAACTGCGGGATGAGGCCGGTGAGCGGCGAGGCGGAGGTGGCGACCATCTCGAGGGTGCCCATGCGGACCGCTTCGGTGGCG
>CAYXOW010000048.1:5561-11090 GCA_964466815.1 uncultured Treponema sp. | reverse complement strand
TTGGCGTAAACCTGCACTTCATACTTTCCGGGGAGCCTCGACTCTACGAGTCTCTTAAACTCCATGCAGCCGAGATAGGTGGGATGCGACTCATTGATTCCGTTGGAAATCTTGAGCACGACCGGGCCTTTTCCGGCAGCGAAGGCCGCTGGAACCATGGCCAGCGCTACGAGGACTGCTACAAAGACAGCAACAGTTCTTTTCATCATAAAACCTCCTTCAAACTTGAGAGCTCCCTACAGAGCTCTTTGTACCAAAATGAAATGCTCTGTTCAAAAGGCTCCTTCAAGCCCTTATCCACCTCATCGACTCGCCAGATTCGGGATGAAGGTGATCGTTGCCGGGAAATACGTGATGATGAACAGCACCACGATCATAATGATGATATTCGGAATGATGGCCTTCACGAGTTCGGCGATCGACAGCTTCGAAATACTGCAACCGACATACAAAATATTGCCCACCGGTGGCGTAATGAGTCCGATACAGAGATTCACGACCATGACGACGCCAAAGTAGACGGGGTTGAGACCAAACTTGGTCACGATGGGAAGGAGCATCGGACCCATGATGAGGAGCGCTGGCGTGAGATCCATCACGCAGCCTACGAGGAGCAATAGAATGTTGACGACGAGCATGAGAATGATGGTGCTCGAACCCGCGAGGTTGAGCAGCGTCGAGGCGAGAAGCGCCGGAATTTGCGCAGTCGTGATGAGGTATGCAGCGGAAGTCGCAGCACCGCACACGAGCATGACGACAGCGGTGCTTCTGCCCGCATTGATGAAGAGCTTCGGAAGATCCGAGACCTTGAGCTCTTTATAGACGAAAAACGATACGAAGAATGCGTAGACGACAGCGATGACCGCCGCTTCGGTGGGTGTATAGACGCCGAAAATAATGCCGCCGAGGATAATGACCGGCAACAGAAGTGCCCAGAACGCGCTCACGGTCGCCTTCGCTGCCACTTTGAGATTGAATTTGCCCTCTGCCTTGTAGCCTTTTTTTCGAGCGTGCAAGTTCCAGACAAACATCAATCCAAAACCGATCAAGATGCCTGGAACGATACCGCCCAGGAAGAGTTTCACGATCGAGACGTTTGCGATAACGCCGTAGAGGATCATCGGAATGCTCGGTGGAATGATGGGACCTATGGTGCCGGCTGCGCTGAAGAGCGCTGCGCTCTTCTTCGTGTCATAGCCCTCGTCGCGCATGATGGGGAAAAGCAGCGAACCGATCGCCGAAGTGTCTGCGACCGCAGAACCGGACACTCCCGCGAAGAGCATGCTCGCCACGACGGTCACATACCCGAGGCCTCCCCGCACATGCCCGAGGAGCGCTTTCGCAAAAAACACGATCCGCCTCGAGATGCCCCCGACGTTCATGATTTCGCCCGCAAGTAAAAAGAAAGGAATCGCCATGAGGGGGAAGCTGTCGATTCCCCTGAAAATATTCTGTATGAGAAGAGCTGGACTGACCGCGTGCATGGCGACCATAAGCACAAGTGCCGTAAGAATGAGCGAAAACGCGATGGGCACGCTCAACAGCACAAAACCGAAGAGAGCGATTAAAAATAGAGTGAGCATCATTTCCCTCCCTTCTGTACCGTGAACACGGCCTTCGCATCGGTCGCTGTCTTCAACAGTCCCTCAAGGATCAAGAAAAACGCGCTGATCGGGCCGACCATGTAGATGTAGCCGTACGGCAGCTGCACCGCGGATGAGACCCAGCCAGAGGCGAAGCTGTCCAGCGTCATGTCCATTCCACCCTTTAATAACACCGCAAGCGCGAAGAGCACGAGAAGATCGGCGATGAGGACCAGCACCTGGGACGCTTTTCTCGGAAGATATTTAATCAAAATATCGAGGCCCAAGTGGTCGTTCTTCATGTAGGCGACAACCGCGCCGATAAACACTAGCCAGATGAACATGAACCTCGACACCTCATCCGACCACGCGAGCGCCGCGTTCAAAAAATACCGGGCAATAACGTTGCTGAACACAATGATCACCATGCCCGCGAGCATTACGCTGATGATCACATTCAGCACTTTTTCGATCCCGCCCCGGAGTTTTCCAATGACCCCACCGGGCGCGTTTCCCTGCTCCATCGCCTGCCTCCCTCACAAAATGAGCACTGCTATTTGTCGAGCAGAGAGCGAACGCCCTCCGCAATCGCTTTTGATGTCAAACCGTACTTTTCGAGAATAAGGTCGTAGTTTTCAGCCGAAGTTCCGAAGCTGTCCTTCACACCGATAAATTCGACGGGGGCGTGTCGTTCCGCGCGCAGCGCCTCGACGATGGCAGAACCGAGGCCGCCTACGACAGTGTGCTCCTCAGCTGTCACGATTGCGCGCACGCCCTTCGCGTACTCGATCACGGCCTCGCGGTCAAGCGGTTTAATCGTTCCCACATTGAGTACACGGAGCGAAATACCTTCGCGCTCGAGCTCCTGGGCCGCCTCGAGCGCCTTCGAAACCATCACGCCGCAGGCGAACACCGCGGCGTCCTTTCCGTCGCGCATCTTCGTCACCTTGCCGATATGGTACTCTTCATGTTCGGGGTAGATGAGAGGAAGATCGTTTCGGTTAATCCTGATGTAGACAGGCCCCTTATAGTCGTGCAGGCAATCCATAAGTTTCATGACCTCGATCGAGTCGGCGGGACAGACCACGGTCATGTTCGGGATAGCCCTCATAACGCTCATGTCTTCGATCGATTGGTGGGTCTTGCCATCGCCGTAATCGGAGAGGCCCGAGCTCGAGCCGCAGATGCGCACATTGAGTTTCGGGATGCAGACCGAATTGCGCAGCTGGTCGTAGGCGCGACCCGAAGCGAACACTGCGAAGGTATTGATGAAGGGCATCTTGCCCGCAAGGGCGAGACCCGCCGCGGTGGAGGTCATGTTCTGCTCAGCGATCCCCATCTCGAAATATCGTTCCGGGAATTCGGCCTTGAACATCACCGACTGGGTCGATTTGCCGAGATCCGCCTCCAGCGCCACAACTTCCGGATATTTTTTACCAAGCTCAACCAGCGCAGCTCCGTATGCCGTTCGTAGACTATTCGATATCGCCATAGTGTGTTCCTCCAGTCTTTAGGCTAGCGCTGCGCGCGTCGCTTCGAGTTCGGCTAATGCCGCTTCGTACTGCTCACGTGTCATGATTCCGTTGTGGAAGGCCGCAGTGTTTTCGGCGAATGAAATTCCCTTTCCTTTCACGGTATTCGCGATGATCACCGTTGGTCTGCCCTTCATCTGCGCGGCTTTCTCCAGCGCGTCGAGCACGGCGGCCACATCGTGGCCATCGATCGTGAGCACATTCCAGCCGAAGGCTCGCCACTTCTCCTCAATCTCGGGTATGTCGAAGATCTCTTTCGTTGGACCCGTCGCCTGAATCCGGTTCCGATCGACAACGCCGACGAGATTATCGACCCCATATTTCGGTGCGGCCATCGCCGCTTCCCAGAGCTGGCCCTCGGACAGCTCCCCATCGCCCATAACCACAAAGACGCGGGCGGGACTCTTGTCGAGCCGCAGTGCGAGTGCCATTCCGAGCCCGATCGACAGCCCCTGCCCCAGCGAGCCCGTCACTGCCTCAAGTCCTGGTGTCTTATCGATATCGGGGTGCCCCTGGAGCATGCCGTTCAGCGTCTTTACCTTCGTGAGTTCTTCGCGGGGAATGACCCCCAGCTCGATGAGGGCTGCGTACTGCACGAGCACAGCGTGACCCTTCGAGAGCACGAACCGATCCCGATTCGGGTCGCGAATATTCTTGGGGTCGTAGTGCATATGTTCAAAATAGAGCGCAGCTACAATCTCCGCAAGCGAGGAGGAACCACCGAGGTGCCCTGCCTTACCGACGCCGATCATCCTGACGATATCCTCTCTCAGATCGTATGCGATACGATTCAGACGCGATACAGTTTCTTTCGACGCCATACATTACTCCTGGTCTGGCTGCGCGCCAGGTGATACATTTCCGCGCGATTCCATTTCGCGCACACTCTTCTCATGCGCCTTGAGGCGCGCGATCGTGCGATCGATGTGCTCCTCCATCAATTGTTTCGCCTTCTCCCGATCTCGCGCCTCGATGGCATCGAGAATCCAGCGATGGTAATTGAGCCCATCCTCAACCCCAAGCGACGCGACGATATTGTCCATCGAGTTCATGAGAATGCTCTTGATAATGTCGTTGATCTTGACAATGATGGGGTTCTTGGTCGCCTTGGCAAGATCGAGGTGAAACTCGAGATCGGCATCCGCGAACTTAGCCCAATCATTCACGTTGGCCTGCATGTTCCTATACGTCGTTTCAAGTCGTTCGATGTCTTGAGCATCAGCCTTGTCCACGACAATAGCGACCGTACCGCATTCGACGATTCTGCGATACTCGAGTACATCGTACACGTCGGTGACGTCGAGGGCGAGCATGGGGATGAGTGGATTCAACATCACTTCGCTCTTGTACTCGGTGACATAGGTGCCGCCACCCTGAACCGTGTAGAGAAGCCCCAGGCTCGAGAGCATTTTGATCGCCTCGCGGATGGAAATCCGGCTCACCCCAAGCTCTTTCGCAAGGGCGTTTTCGGAAGGAATCTTCGTGCCCGGCAGCCAGACTTTTTGGAGAATCTGGTTCTTGAGCTGCGAGAACACTTGGTCTTTGACGCTGCTGTGGCTGAGACGCTTGAGCAAGACTGGTTCTTTGGCTGTCGGCTTCATAAAAGTTGTAAGTTGTATGATAACTTATGATTTTGGAGCCGTCAAGAAAAATTTATAGCCTTATACTACTTTCGTTTGTCTGATTGCGCGCAGCGGGCTTTCCATCGAGCCCACATTTTTGGCATACTACCCCGAGTCGCGCGAAACCGAACACCGCGCATTATTCCATGGCGACGAAGGAATCGCATGAACAACTATCACACCCACACCTACCGGTGCCGCCACGCGAGCGGCGATATCGCGGACTATGTCGCCAGCGCACGCCGAGCTGGACTCTCCGAGCTCGGGTTCTCAGATCACTGCCCCTACCCTGATGGCCGCTGGTCCGATGTGCGTATGGATCTCTCGGAGCTCTCAGGGTATGTCGAAGCCATTCACGCCGCGCAGGTCGACTCTCTCCACGCGTATGATCTACCGAGCCTGCGCGCCGCGCGCCAAGATCTGCGCATCCTCGCAGGCCTTGAGTGCGAGTGGGTTCCCGAGTACGAATCCTTTATGCGCGATGAATTTATAGGAAAATTCGAACTCGACTATCTTGTGGCGGGCATCCACAACTACCTCCACAAGGGCAAGTGGCGCGACACCTATACCATCTCCACGCCCGCCGAACTTGCCTCATTCGCATGGACAAGCTGCAAAGCGATGGAGAGCGGCCTCTTCGCCTTCTTGGCTCACCCCGATGTCTTCTGTTACAGCTGGATGCCCTGGGACGAGAATGCCCGCGCCTGCGCTCGCGACATCCTCGAAACCGCCCAGCGCACCGGCACACCGCTCGAAATCAACGGCTATGGCATGCGCAAGGCGCGCGTCCAC
>CAYXOW010000048.1:2830-5536 GCA_964466815.1 uncultured Treponema sp. | reverse complement strand
GTTACCCCTACCCTCACGAGTCATTCTGGGAGATGGCCTCCGAGTACAAAATCGAGTGCGTCATCAACTCGGACGCGCATCGCCCCATCGACACTGCATCCAACCTCGAAGATGGCCGAGCCCTCGCCCGCAAATATCGCATCCCCGTGCGCGAGACCCTGTTTTAAAACTCGTCTAAAAAACCAACATCAGCGGTATTGTCGCCACTTTTCGATATTCCTTTGAATTTCTTTTATTATTTTATTAAATTTCTTGCATATTAAAGTCCATCGTGAGGAAATACATGAAAAAAGCTCGTTTATCGCTCATTTTTTCTGTGGTGTTCATGGATATGGTAGGGTTTGGATTTGTAATCCCGCTGATTCCCGACTACATAAAGAAATTTGGAGGAAGCGCGGCGCTCGTGGGTGTACTTATGACAGTGTACGCGCTAGGGCAATTCATTGCTGCGCCGATAGTAGGGCGACTTTCCGACCGTTATGGTCGCAAGCCGCTCTTTTTATTCTCTATCGGCGGAACATTCTTATCGCTTCTGCTCCTCGGTTTTGCCGATTCACTGTGGCTCGTATTCGCAGCGCGACTGCTGGATGGACTCACGGGTGGGAATATTACCGTAGCTCAATCGTATATTATCGATATTACCGATGAGAAGAATCGGGCACGAGGCTTGGGTCTTATCGGCATGGCATTTGGACTTGGTTTTATTTTCGGCCCGATGTTCGGAGGAATCCTCTCTCGATGGGGACTTTCGGTGCCGGCTTTCGTCGCTGCGGGTTTAGCCTTCACAAATTTAGTGTTGATCACCTTCATGCTTCCTGAGAGTTTCACCGAAACGACCAAGCACAAAGCATCCCGCAATCCGCGCCGTGCATTTTCATTAAATGCACTCATTCAGACCCTGAAACGTCCAGGAACTGGCGTGGTGCTGCTTATGACGCTCTTCTACAGCTTCGCTTTTACACTCTTTGAGAGCCTCTTTACCCTTTTTGCAGCAGAGAAGCTCGGATTAGACACGCAAGTTCGAGGGTGGTTATTGGCATATGTCGGTATTCTCATCGCAGCGGTGCAGGGTGGAGGCATAGGTCTGATCGTGAAACATCTCGATGAACGGCACACCACGGCAGTTTCGATCAGCATCGCCGCTGCTTCTTTGCTCTTGTATGCATTCGCACCTTCATTGCTTGCTCTGATAATTGTGCTACTTCCTCTCAGCATCGCGTCGGGAATCGCGAGTACGCTTCTCCGCACACTGCTCTCCAAGAGCATTCCCCGCGAAATGGCCGGCGGCACAATGGGACTCTCCGCATCCGTCGAGAGTCTAAACCGTATTATAGCTCCGCTCGTTGGAAGCGTGCTCTTTGTGACTCTCGGCTCGTGGGCACCTGGTGTACTCGCCGCATGCATTGCAGGCATCGCAGGGACAATTGCATGGAAAAAACTTGTCAAAGAAGATTGCCTCGCAAAAGATGGACCGATGTGCAATGACGAGCAAATGGAAACAGCCAGTCCAATTAGTCTTTCTGCTGAGTAAGTTCTCTTCGCAGCATCTCGATGTGCTTTCCCGGATACACCATTCGCGGACAGACACGCGAGCAGTCGAAGTGTTTCTCGCAGGCGGCGACGCCATCGGGCCGGGCCGCCAAAGCGAGCATCTCCTTTTCGCGTGCCGGGTTGTTCAATGCTTCCCGCCGCGCCGCCGCGAGAGCGACAGGGCCGACGAAGCCGTCAATTTCTCCGTGAGCAGCATTCCAGCTCCGCGCGGTGACGGGGCAGGCTGAGACGCAGGAACCGCACTCGATGCAGTCTTCAAACCGAACGAAGCCTGTGGTGCCTTCTGGGAATCTATGTTCCGAGGACGTGCTCTCAGCCTGATTCGATGGCGTTATTTCGCCCCCGACCCACTCACTCACGCGGAGGTGCGTCGCGCCTGCAGGCAACGAGCGGAAGAGCATGCCTGGGTCCACCGCGAGATCTTTCTCGAGTTTGAGAGCGCGGAGCGGCTCGATCGTAGGAATGCTGCCCGCGAAGCTGTCGAGCGAGGTGAGACAGGCGAGCACTTCTTTGCCGTTCACGCGCACCGCGCAGGTACCGCAGGAGTGTCGGTACATGAGATCCGGCGCCGTACCGGTGCGAATGTACTCGAGCGCGTCGAGAAGCGTCGCTCCCGAGGGCAGATCGACATCGAAAGTTTCAAAGCGAATCGAGGAGGCTTCAGAAGTCTGACCGCCACGTTGAATGCGCAATCGCTGTGTCATGAGTATCTCCAGTAGTCCGCGTAGGGGACAAGATCAAACTCGGAGGTACGACAGGGCTCCCTCTTGCCTAAAAACGCCGCAACCTCATCCGACACGAGTTCGCCCATGCGGCGCAGCGTGGTCGCCTTACCGCCCAGCACACTGAAAAACCCTTGTACACCATCGCGCTTCCCGTGATCGACGATCGCGATATCCCTACTAATCTCCCTACCCTCCTCTGCGCTTCGCCCCGCAAGCGGACGAGCCGCTGCCCACGCTGCGCGAAAGGGTTGCGCCGAGAAACCTGTTACGAGCTCATCCGCACTGGCGAGGAGTAACGCGACCTCCTCGGGCAAGGGCCGCAGACCGTCCGGATTTTTAACTTTTCGCTGGGTGGAACCGATTATCGAGAGACGCCGCTGCGGCACAATAATATCGCCATCGCTCGGCCGTCTGAGTCGCGAAATCACCA
>CAYXOW010000048.1:0-2815 GCA_964466815.1 uncultured Treponema sp. | reverse complement strand
CATATTGGCGACGCGCCCCTCCACCGCCACCATCGTCCCCGCCGCAGGCGTCACCGGGACATCGAGCCCCGCCATGGCCGCGACTTTATCGGCCCAGGGGCCGCCCGCGTTCACGACCGCAGCGCACTCGAAACGCGACTCGGCGCCATTGCGCAAGCTGCGAACCGCCACCCCGCGTACGGCCCCGCCTTTCACATCAATCCCAATCACCTCGGTGAAATTACGGATCTCCGCGCCGCGCGACGCGGCGGAGGCAAAGAAGCGCATCGCGAGGCGGTAGGCGTCGATCGTCCCATCGGGCACGAGGACAGCCCGCCGCGTCGCTGCACTGATGCGCGGCTCCCACTCGCGGGCGCGCGCGATAGGCACCTCCGTGGCGGGAATGTCCGCCGCCCGACACGCCTCGACAAACTCGTCCGTCAGCGCCTCGCCCTCATCGTCCACCGCGAGAAAAAGCCCCTGGTTGAACTCGAGCGCGTCTGCGGCGATTTTTCTCAGAATCAGCGTTTCCGCCATGCACTCGCGCGCGATGCGGTGATCGCCCAGCGCGTAGCGCGCCCCGCTGTGCAGCTGCCCGTGGTGGCGACCCGTCGTCCCCGAGGTTAGCTCGCCCCGCTCAAAGAGAATCACCGAGAACCCCCGCAGCGCGAGGTCATACGCGGTCGCCGCGCCCGTCCCTCCCCCGCCGATGATCGCCACATCGAAATATTCCATGGGAATCAGTATAAGAGCACAAGCCTCAAAGTCCATACCCAATTGCTTTGTTCATTAACCTTTCTTTCCGCACCCGCCTGTTGTAGTATGAATGCTATGGAACAGAACCTGTCATCCGCGGAGACTTCTGTCCTCCACCAGCAGCGGCGTGAGCTAGCGGAAAAGATTGTCGAGCTGCACTACCAGCGACAGCCTTCCCCGTGGACCAAGCTCGGACTTGCGGGGCGCGAAAAGAGCATTCGTGACGCCGATTACCACCTCGCGTATCTCGAGGAAGCCATCGATGCCGACGATCCAACGCTCTTCAGCGAGTACCTTGCGTGGGTTAAAGTTCTGTTCGCCGGGTTGCGTTTCCCTGAATCAGCGCTCCACGTTACCCTCGAGTCGACTCGACAGATCCTCGATAAACATCTGCCTGCTGCTGAACGCGCTGCGGCCCTCCGCATTCTCGACATCGGCGTTACGGCGATGGAACGCGCGCCCACCAGTGTTCCGAGTTTCCTGCAGGGGAATACCGCGATCGACCGCCTCGCGCGCCGCTACCTCGATGCGTTGCTGAAATCCGACCGACGGAGCGCCAGTAACCTCATCTTGGACGCGGTAAAAAAAGGCACGAGCATCCGCGATATCTACCGAGGCGTCTTCGAACGAACTCAGCGCGAGGTCGGACGACTCTGGCAGATGAACGAGATCAGCGTAGCTCAAGAGCACTTCTGCACCGCCGCCACCCAGATGATCATGTCGCAGCTGTACCCATACATTTTCAGCGGCACACGCAAAGACCGAAACATTATCGTGGCCTGCGTCGGTGGTGAGTTGCACGAGATCGGCGCGCGCATGGTCGCGGATATGTTTGAACTGAGTGGCTGGGACTCCACCTTTCTTGGTGCGAATACGCCTCCCGAGGGTATCATTGCCATGACGCAGGAGCGCCGAAGCGATGTAATCGCCATCTCCGCCACAATGACCTTCAATATTCCCCACGTCGTCGACATCATTCGCGCGCTGCGAGAAAAGGTAACCCACCCGCTTAGGCTCCTTGTCGGCGGGTATGCCTTCAATATCTCTCCCGAGCTGTGGAAAAAGATCGGCGCGGATGGATACGCCTCAGACACCGACACCGCGATTCTCACCGCGGAGAGGCTCTTGGCCGCGGTATGAATCAGGCTATCGGTCTCGCTCTGCGCTGCAATCTCGATGGGACAATCGTCGAGGTCTTCCATCTCTCGCCGAGCCTCAATCTCGATGTGCAGAAAGGTGTGCCTTTCACGCGGCTCACCGTTCCGGGTTCACTCTCGAAGGCGCTCTCGTTTCTCGTCGAGGTGAAGTCGCATGGCCTCGCGTCGAACTGGGAACTCGACCTACAGACAAACGATCGGCCTACCACCATCACCTTCATGGGCGTGCTCCTCGGCGAATCCATACTGATCGCAGGCTCGGATAGCGGCGAATCCGCGCAAAAAATCTACGGTGAACTTGTGCGGATCAACAATGAACAAACGAACCGCCTGCGAGCCGTATACAAAACGCAAGCGCACGACTACGAGCATTACGACAAGATAAGCAAGCTCAACAATGAACTCGTAACGCTCCAGCGCGAACTCGCGAAGAAAAACGCCGAGCTCGAACAGCTCTACGCAGACGCCCGGCAGAAAGCCCTCATCGACTCGCTCACCGGCATTTACAACCGCGGTGGCTTCTTTGAACTCGGCGAACACGAATTCAGCCGCGCGAAGCGCACGCGTCACCCGCTCGCTGCCATCATGTTCGACATCGATCACTTTAAAATATTCAACGACAGCTACGGCCACCTCATTGGCGACACGGTGCTCAGGGAGACCGCAGCGCGATGTCGCCATCAGCTGCGCGCCGGCGATATCTTCGGACGATTCGGGGGCGATGAGTTTGCAGTGCTCTTGCCGGAAACCGATCGAGCTGCGGCGCTCCTCGTCGCGGAGCGGCTCCGCGCAGCCGTGAGCGAACCCCTCGATGTGGATCAGAAGCACTTGCTGGTGAGCATCAGCCTCGGTGTTGCAGTTCAAAGCGATGCAAGTCTCTCTAATCTCGAAGCTCTCCTTCGCGAAGCCGATACGACCATGTA
>CAYXOW010000047.1:7677-15623 GCA_964466815.1 uncultured Treponema sp. | reverse complement strand
ATGGGGTCGAGGGCTATATAGGGAACTCTATAGTGGCCGTCGTCGATTTTATTGTCGTAGGTGATCCTCTCGCCCTTGGCCATCATGACCGCAAAGCCCGCTGCCTTGAGCGCGAGCGCATCGATAGGCTTGTAGATCGTGGCGAATTGACTTCCCTCCGCGATGCGCTGACACGCCGCGAGCTCGGCATCCTGGCCAGTCACTTTCGTCTTTCCTACCATGCGGTTTTCGGAGAGTACCGAGATAACCGTCTCGGCGAGCATGTCATTGCCGCAGAGCACCGCGTCGATTTTCTGCCCCGGCTTCACTAGCGACTCAAATCGCGTGCGCACTTCGTCGCTCATCCAGTCGCTCGGCCAAATTTCTTCGAGAAGATGGATCTGGCCCGAGGCGATAAGCGGATCGAGCACCGAGTGGAATCCCCGGTTTATCATATAGGCATTGTTGTCGCTGATCGCGCCGTTGACGATGACATAGTTGCCTGTGGGTACCGCCTCCGTGACCGCCTGCGCCTGCAGGCTTCCGACTTTTTCATTGTCGAAAGAAATGTAGAGATCGACATCTGCACCGCGCACAAGCCTGTCGTAGCTCATCACGGGAACGCCCCTGCGCTTCGCTTCGCGACACACATCCGAGAGCTTTTCCGCGTCGTTCGGAATAATGACGAGCACATCGATCCCTTGGCTCAAGAGCTCGCGCACCTGGGCGATCTGCGTGTTTGCATCCTGATTCGCGACGCGGAGCGCGACTTCGGCCCCAAGATCGTGCGCGGCCTTTGTAAAGCTATCGACATCGCGTCGCCAGCGCTCCACCACGAGCGAGTCGAGCGAAAAACCAATTACCGGAGCGTGGTCGGCTGCTTTCTTGCGCTTCGTACAGGAAAAAAGTCCAGTGCCGAGCATTCCGACCGCCAGAGCGAGCGCTAGGGCGCCCCACAGAACTCGCTTCGCGCTAGTGAGCATTGGCATCCTCTCCTTTCGCTTGCCGCACCGCGTATTCGCGGGGCGTCAATCCAATCATTCTCCTGAACAGCCTCGAAAAATAATTCGCATCGGGATAACCACAGCGCTTGCTCACTTCTCTTATGGAGAGCGCAGGCTGCTTTAAAAGCTCCTTCGCCTTGCGCATTCTGAAATCGATGAGCGTATGCGCAAAACCACGCTTAAGCTCGTCCGACATGAGGCGCGTAAGATGGCCAGGTGAAATGCCGATGGCCTCGGCCGCGCTCTCGAGCGTTATCGGTTCTTGGTAGTGGTTCTCGATGTACTGCAACGCCTTGACCACAAAAGGCGAATGGAGCCCGGCCTCGGCCGCTTTGCGCTGAAGACTCAGAAAACGCGCCCGTACACTCGCTGCGAATCGTTGCATAAGACCTTCGTTCCAGAGCGCCTGCAGGTCCGAAAAATCCATGAATTCGCAGTAAGCCTCATCCGGAAGCACTCCGCCGCCCGCGAGTTTAAGTACCGCGAAGGACAGCGCGCCACAGATGCTGAAGAAGAGGTCGGGCGGAAACGGGGTGCGCTCGCTCTCGATGAGCAAGAGCATCTTTTCGAGCGATTGACCGGCGAGCGCGTATTGCCCCTCGGCAATCTGCTCGAAGAACTGCGTGTCGCGCGCGCAGGATACGTTGAGACGGCTCCATTGATCCTCCGGCGGCGTTCCCAAGCTACCTATGGAGTAGGAACGGCCCTTTGCCTCAGAGCCCGAAAAATCCTCGGACACAGGGCTGCGCGTAAAATTGCGCAGCGCGCCCACATACGAGCGCCCCAATTCTTCGAGCGGCACAGGCTCCCCGAAGGAGATTTTGAGTTCGCCCGTTGCCAGTTCAGCCGCAAATCCTGCCTTGAGCACCTCGCGGAAAGCCTCGAGCTCAACCTTTGTGCCTGAAAGACCATTTTCTACGCCCTTTGCGCTCCGGAGCGGGAGAAAGAGTGCACACAGCCGCCCATCCTCGAGCGGACCGACGAGCGCCCTCGTTTTGTAGCGCAGTGTCGAGACGAATCGTTCGTACATCGATTTCGCATCGCCGCCGGAGGGCGAGATGCTCACGAGACCAATGATCCCAAAATCTTCCGAAATCGAGAGCTGCTCTTTGAAGAGGGGCATCCGTTTGGCAAACTCCCCGCGAGCCCAGGACGGCGACTGCGGATGATTCAGTGCGTCCCCGCGGATTTCCAGAAAAAACGCCTCTTCGATGAGCGGAACGAGGCGCTGCTGGCGATCTTTAAACTCGATCTCGCGCGCATTGAACTGCTGAGTGCGATCGAGAAAGGTCGAGGCCGCATGGAGAGCGATCTCGAGCCTATCTTTCGATACGGGTTTGAGAAGGTAATCGCAGACCCCCATGCTGAGCGCCTCGCGGGCGATATCGAATCGCTCATAGGCTGTAACGAGGATGAAGGCCCGTGTCGCGCCTGTCTGAGAAATTTCGCGAATTGCGTCGAGCCCGCTGATCCCCGGCATCTGGACATCCATGAGCACAATGTCCGGACTGAGCGAAGCGCACTTCTCGATCGCCTCTCGTCCGGTTTGGGCAGTACCGATCACCGTGTAGCCGGCCTGAAAGTAGCGTTTAAAGAGCAGCGACAAGCCATTGATGATGGGGAGTTCGTCGTCGACGATGAGAACGCGTTTCATACCGATTTCTCCGCGCGCAGAATGATAGTGACCCGCGTGCCGTGGCCGAGTTCGCTCTCGATTTCGACCCTTCCTTTGCCGCCTGTGGCGAGCGCGACGCGGCGCACGACATTGTGCAGCCCGATGCCGTGCTGGGGAGTGGTGTCTTCGGGGTCGGCCGCTGCGAGCGCGAGCGCAATACTCTCCTTGGGCATGCCCCTGCCCGAGTCGCTCACCGAGAGACGCACCGTGTCGCCATCGAGCCTGGCAGAGACGATCACATCGCCACCCTGCTCCAGGTCGCGAAGCCCGTGCACAATCGCGTTCTCAACGAGCGGCTGGAGTACGAGAGCAGGTGTCTCGTAGCCCAGCGCATCGTCCTGCACTTCGAGCCTGAAGCGAAAGCGCTCACCGAAGCGCAACTTCAAAAGCCAAATATACTGCCGCACGCACTCGATCTCTTCCGACACGAGGACAAAGCGTGTCGAGGGTTTAAGCGCATAGCGGATGAACGCCGCGAGCTTCTCGAGAAACTCGGCGGTCTTCTCGTTGCCTTCCGCGAGGGCGAGCTGCCAGCCCGCCGAGAGGGTGTTGTAGAGAAAGTGGGGATTGATCTGCGTTTGGAGGGCGAGTAGCTCGGCATCCTTGAGGCGGTGCTGGTAGGTGAGGACACGCATTCGCTCTTCCATGAGAGAGCGCTCGAGCTCGGCCTTGCGCGCTTGCTCGGCGAAAGCTCGCTGCACACTCTCCTGCATGTTGCCGAAGGCATCGTGCAGGGTTCGTATCTCATCTTCATTGTCGTAGGGAGGTAAGGGATGATCGTACTCCCCGCGCGCCACCGCATCCGCCGCGACCGAAAGGCGCGCGAGCGGTTCGGTGATCGTGTAGGAGTAGCGCCCGATGAGTGCCATGGACAAGAGAAAAGCCACGAGGAGAAGAATGCCGTTCGAGAGCAGCGCAAAACTAATGTTCGCCTTGTATGAAGAAAATCCCTTGAGCGACTGACCGAGATGGATCGTATCCATCCGCGCGCTCAAGAACTCGATGAGCGCTGCGGTGCGCCGAGCGTCTTCGTAAAGGCTCACGTACTGCGCGACATCCCTTCCCCGTTTCGCCTGTACCGCCCCTTCCGCGCTCGCGACATAGCTATCGACGAGGAAGGCGAGATCCTTCTCGAGGAGAAAAATGTCGTCGTTCTTATTTTCTCTATTGAGGCGAATCGTCATACTCGTGAGCATTGTGGAAGTCCGGATGAAATCCTTGAGCGACTCGGAGTTCTTCGCGCTGAGATAGCCGGTGAGATTCTCCTGCGTCTCGCGCAGCGTGTTTCTCAACTCCTCCATCGAGACGGAATTACGAAACAGCACTTCGACGGATCGGGCGAGATCGAAGGAGGCGAAGGCGGTGTAGGAGGTCGCGATGACGAGGACGAACAGAATGACCACGGAATTGAGGACAATGCGGTTTCTGAGTCCTCGGTGCCGCTTTGGTTTCCATGGGCGCGCGAGCGAGGCGAGGTCGATCATTTCGATCCTCCTCGTGTGGGTATCACGCGGTATCCGACCGAAACGCGCTCCGGTCCCCGGATACCGATTCTCTGCCCTATGGCGAGCGATACACCCATGCGCCCCATCGCCGCGGCATCCCTCACGATGCTCGAGTGCACGACGCCCCTGTCGATGAGTCGGTTCACTTCGGTGTTTTCGTCGGAACCTATAATGATCACCTGCCCCACGATGCCGCGGTCGATGATGACCTGGGCGGCGCCGATGGTGGCTTTCGCGTCGATGCAGAGAATGGCGTTGATGTCGGGGTGCTGGGTGAGCATGCGGGCGCAGGCGTCTTCGCCGCCGAGTATACTCTCCTCTTCGCGGACGGCAGCTACGATCGCTGCGCCGGTTTTCGCCCTCAGCGTTTCCTCCACCCCCCGATAGAAGGGCTCTTCATCGTAGGCATAGCCGAGCGACGTGTCCGAAGAGAGAATGATACCGATCCGCGCGGCGGCCCCGAGGAGACTCACGACAAGCTTACCGGCCTCCTTGCCTTGGCTCATCGAGTCGCCGGTAACACCTGAACTCGTCCAGTTCTGCGGCGCATCCATCGCGAGCGGCACAAAGGGCACGTGCGCTGTTTGGGCTTCCTGCGCAAAGCTCCGCACATCGAGCCCCTTAGGTTGGAAGAGCAGAATTCCATCGACCTTGCTGCGCAACGCGATTTCGAACCAGCGCCACACTTCCTCGGAGGTGCTGCCCTCTTCGCTAATGATGCCGGGCGAATAGTAGAACAGCTGCAGCGCGGCATTCTGCGCGTCAGATTCGGCGCGCAGCCCCTCGATAAGGTGCGTATAGAAAGGGTCCGCGGTATCGGGGAGAATCGCGACTACGTGAAAACGCTCAGTCTTCACCGTGGCAGGATTGCGGAGAATCGTCGATGTCAGCGCGACGCGGCTTCGGCTCACCAGGGCGATGTTGAAAACCAGCGCCCCGAGGAGCGCGATCGCAAAGACGACGATCGGCAATATCCGCCACACTGCGCGTTTCATTCTACCGTGACACTCTTCGCGAGATTGCGTGGCTGATCGACGTCGCGTCCGAGCTCAAGCGCGCAGAAATACGCGAAGAGTTGCAGCGGCACGACCATGCTGAAGGGATAGAAGCGTGGATCGGTCTTTTTCACCGGGATGAAGTCGTCTGCGAGCGCCATAGCCTCCTTGTCGCCTTCGACGCCCACTGCGATGATAGGCCCTCCTCGTGCCTTGATCTCCCGCATGTTGGAGACAGTCTTCTCGTGGAGAAAATCGTCGGACACAAGAAAGACGCTCGGCACATCGGGACTGATGAGCGCGATCGGGCCATGCTTCATCTCGCCTGCGCTGTAGCCCTCGGCGTGGATATAGGAGATCTCTTTGAGCTTGAGGGCGCCCTCGAGCGCAATCGGGTAAAGAATTCCTCGCCCCAAGTAGAGAAAATCTTTTGCCCGACAGTATTTCTTGGCGATCGCCTGAATGTGGTCGCGCTGCGAGAGCGCGTCGCGAACGAGGTCGGGAACCCCAAGGAGGGCGCGGGCGAACTTTTGCCCCTCGTCGCGCGACATATCGCGCATCCGCGCCATGAGGAGC
Source organism: uncultured Treponema sp. (assembly GCA_964466815.1). Lineage (GTDB taxonomy): Bacteria > Spirochaetota > Spirochaetia > Treponematales > Rectinemataceae > Rectinema. The sequence goes on along the minus strand of CAYXOW010000047.1, from coordinate 9,889 downwards.
GTGAAAAGGTAAAAAACCGTGAGCTGGCTCGTGAACGCCTTCGTGCTCGCCACGGCAATTTCGGGGCCCGAGTGGACGTACACACCACCGTCGGACTCGCGCGCGATGGTGGAGCCGACCACATTGCAGATGCCGAGCACTGTCGCGCCTTTGCGCTGCACTTCACGCATTGCGAAGAGCGAGTCCGCCGTCTCGCCCGACTGGCTCACCACGAACCAGAGTGAGCCGTTTTCCACCACAGGATTGCGGTAGCGCAGCTCGCTGGCGAGTTCGGCCTGCGCGGGGATGCGCGCCACCTGCTCGAGGAGGTAGGACCCGGTGGTGCCGGCGTGCCAGCTCGTGCCGGCGGCGATTATGCGTACGCGGTGCACATCGGCGAGCTGCCGCCTGCTGAGATTGAGTCCACCGAGCTTGGCCGTCGCGTTCTCTTCGTCGATGCGCCCGCTCATCGCCCGAGCGATCGACTCCGGCTGCTCGAAAATCTCCTTCTCCATGTAGTGCATGAAGCCGCTTTTCTCGATGGCGCCGAGCTCCCAGGTGACCTCGTCGACTTTTTTGTCGAGCGCATTCGAGTGGCGATCCGTGATGGTGTAGCTGTCGCGGGTGATATCGACCACCTCACCGTCGTTGAGGTAGACGACACGGTTCGTATAAGCGACCATTGCGGTGATATCGCTGGCGAGGAACATCTCGTCGTCGCCGACGCCCAAAATGAGGGGGCTGCCGTTGCGCGCTCCCACGATACGCCCAGGCTCATCCGCGTGGACACATGCGATGCCGTAAGTTCCTTCGAGATGCCGCAGCGCGGCGAGCACCGCTTTGAGAAGATCGCCTTGGTAGTACGAAGCGATGAGATGTGGTATCACTTCGGTGTCGGTTTCGCTCTTGAAGATATAGCCTTTGCTCTCGAGCATCGTGCGGAGCGTTTTATGGTTCTCGATGATGCCGTTGTGCACCACAGCGATCTTGCTCGACATGTCGGTGTGCGGGTGCGCATTGAGTTCAGTGACGCCGCCGTGTGTAGCCCAGCGCGTGTGGCCGATGCCCCAGATGCCGTCGATGTCATTCGGAATCTTTTTCGCGAGGTCGGCGATTTTTCCCACTGAACGTATGATTCGAAGGCGGGGCACCGAATTCGGATTTCCCACCGCGATGCCGGCCGAGTCGTAACCTCTGTATTCGAGTCGCCTCAGGCCCTCGATCAGCACGCTCGACGTCTTTCTAGGTCCCGTATAACCGATAATGCCGCACATGGAACACCTCTCCCCTTTTAAAAATCGTTACATATTGCACATGCGTTTCTTCATAAAAAAGCCATGGGATGATGATAACATACCTCGAACGCGCTTCAAGGCCCTCCGCACGGTACCGTGCTTTCCTGCTTTCTCGTGCCTGATCGGGTGCAATCATGGTCGCCGCCCTTGCTCACCGACACAATTTGGACTAGCGTGCACTATATATATGCCGGTGGAATTTGAACAGCTTCCCGTTTTCTCGTATGCGAGTCTCGGTTCCACAATGGACGAAGCGCGGCGCATCGCTCAGACAGGTTTTTCCGGCGTAGGAATCGTTCGGGCCGACACGCAGACCGCCGGGCGCGGCAGGATCGCCGGTCGACAGTGGATCGACGCACCGGGGCAATCCCTTCTCATGACCATCATCCTCCCTGAAGAAAGCGCGGCAATTCAGGCGCTTCCGCTGCGCGTAGGGCTGGGCGTCGCGTACGCGCTCGAAGCGCCGGCCGACGACGCAAGCTCTCAAGGCATAGCGCGCGCGCTCGAGACAACGAAAGCGCCGTTTGCCGCCGCTTTTCCGCGCTTCCGACTCAAGTGGCCGAACGATATCGTAGCGCTGCGCCGCGCGCCGAAAAGCGCAATCGAATCAGGCTCGTACGGCAAGGTCTGCGGCATACTCTGCGAGACCGTGGGCGGGCGGGCTCTCGCGGGGATAGGGATCAATGTCCGGCGCGCGGCGCTGAGCGCCCCACCCGCTGCAATCCCTCCGATGAGCCTCGAAGAGATTCTTGGAGAACTCCCACTGCGCTGGAGGGATCTCGATGGCACCGCGCGCGCCCTCGCCCGCGCCGTGCTCGAGGCCATCGTCGATCCACAGTGGAAACTAGAGTATGAAGCACGACTCTGGGGGCGAGGAGAAAAACTTCGATTCCTTGCGGGCCACCCCGATCACCCGGACATCATCGAAGGAATCTGCG
>CAYXOW010000047.1:948-7637 GCA_964466815.1 uncultured Treponema sp. | reverse complement strand
GAAATCGGCGCACCTTCGCCTCGGGAGAAATATCCTCACACTAAGGCGTAGGACTCCTCGATCGCGCGGAGAATATCGTAAAGCAGCGCATTGATCGGTGTCGCCACCCCGTGTGAGGCACCAAGGCGCTTCATCGCGCCCGCAAAGGCTTCAACCTCGGTGATTCGCCTCGCCTCGACATCCTGGAACATTGAGGTCTTCCCCTCCGGGCCGAGCGTCGCGAGCCACGCCATCGCACGAGAAATATCGGCGGAGCCAAGCTCGACACCGAAATGCGAAGCCAGGGCTATCACTTCGCCCATTGTCCGTTCGACGAGCGACGAGAGATGGGGGCTCGAGAGAACCTGTCCATAGGGTGCGCGCAGAATCGCCGACCACTGGTTTACCGCCACATTGATCATGAACTTGAACCAAATCTCTCGCTCGATATCGTCGGGGATCGTAAAGTCAATGCCGCTCTCCGCGAAAAAACGTTCGACTGATTTCAATGCAAGATTGCGCTCGGCGGACTGGCCTTTCTCGAAGCCGGAAAAAATTGTGCCCTTGGCCGAATAGCGAATCTCATTGCCAACTCGGTGCGCGTCGATACCGATGATCATGCCGTAGGGTACTCTGTCTGTTCCAAACTCGGATCGAAGCCTCGGTACGGCATCGATCCCATTGAGGAGCGAGAGCACGATCGTTTCCGGCCCTAGGAAGGGCCTCATCGCCTCGACAGCCTCCTCGAGGCTGTAATTTTTCACCGCAAGAATGACAAGATCGACGGGGCGCGCTGTTGCTCGATCCTCGACCGGCCACACATACCGCCTGCCATTGACTACGAATCCCTCGAGCTCATAGCGCGCCTTCCGCGCCCCTTCCGCCACGATGCGTACATCCTTGCCCGCATCGGAGAGCCGCGCCGCCAGCGATGCGCCAATCGCACCGACTCCCACCACCGCACAACTATCAATCCGATCCATCGTACATCCTTTCTTTATACGATTATTGTTCGTCGCGCTCGATCGCACGGCCTACGCATCGGGCGCGACCTCGTAATCCTTCACCTTCCACTCGAGGCGCTCCGGCAACCTGCAGCGCAGCCATGTCGCATCGTCGTCCTGCCGCTCTTCGAGCACGGTTCCCTCGCGCATCACGAGGCTCACGAATTGGTACTGCGCGTGGGGGATTCGGAGTGTCAACACTCTCATTCCGCTCGTCAGGGCTCCCTGAATCCGCTCGACCAGGGCATCGAGCCCCAGCGACGAGGTCGCCGACACGGCGATGCTCCCGGGATAGCGCGCGAGAAAATCTTCTACACGCTCAGAACTCGCGAGATCGATCTTGTTGAGGACGAGAATGCGCGGTACATTCTGCGCACCTATTTCCCCGAGGACCTGCAGCGTAGTCGCAATGTGGGCATCCACTCTCGCATCCGACGCATCCGCGACGTGGATGAGAAGATCGGCCTGCGCCGCCTCCTCGAGCGTGCTCCGGAACGCCTCTACGAGGCCATGCGGCAGATTCCGCACAAAGCCGACTGTGTCGGTGAGGAGAAGCGTCTGTCCCTGCGCGAACGCGAGTCGCCGCGTAGTCGGATCGAGCGTGGCGAAAAGTTTGTCCTCGGCCTTCACGCTCGCCGCAGTGAGGGCGTTGAGGAGGCTGGACTTTCCGGCGTTGGTGTAGCCTACGATAGCGGCTCTGGGAACGCCTGCGCGCTCGCGTCGACGGCGCTGCACCGTGCGCTCCTTTCGTACCGCCTCGAGCTCATCCTTTATCTCGTGGATTCGCCGCTCGATTTCCCGTCGATCGAGCTCGATCTTCTGCTCGCCTGACCCCTTGGTGCCGTAGCGGCCGCCGCGCTGGCGCATGAGATCGTCGTAGGAATGAGCGAGGCGCGGCAAGGAATACTGCAACTGCGCGAGCTCGACCTGGAGGTTGGCTTCCTTGGTGAGCGCGCGCGACGCGAATATTTTTATTATCAGTTCCGCCCTGTCGTAGACTTTCTTCGAACTGAGTTTTTCCCAGTTGCGCTGCTGAATGGCGCTCAAGGTGTGATCGAAGATGATCGTGTCGGCACCTGCCGTCTCAGCTGCATCCGCGATCTCTTGAGCCTTTCCGGAACCGAGAAGCAGAGAAGGCGTTTTCTCTCTAAGGTTGACGAGGCTCTCGCCCACAATTTCGAGGCCGAGGGTGTCCGCCAAACCACGAAGCTCATCGAGGAGTTCCTGCGCCTCTCCCTTCCGGAGCTCGGAAGATGCTACGCCGACTAGATACGCGCGCGGCGCTGCGGGCTGCACACCGTGGGTGTCGATGTCCCGCACCGATACCGCGATGATTTTCGACGCTTCGTCTCTTGTTTCTTTTGAATTCGCACTCATTGCCGTATTTTACACAAATTCGCCGCGCATGACACCATGCTCGACGCTCGCGTTTCAGCTATGGTACAATAACGAACACTTCCCGGGAGGTACCATGTCGCTTCAGATTTCCGATCTTGGAGACGCAGTGCTGCACACGCACTACGCGGTGCGAGGTCCCATCGTCGCGCGGGCGCAGGAGCTCGAAGAGAGCGGTCGGCCGATTATCTACTGCAACATCGGAAATCCCCAGTCGCTTGGCCAAAAACCGATCTCCTATGTACGGAATGTGCTCGCTGTGTGCGAGCAGCCTGAACTCATCCGAACCGGCGCGGGCATTTTCGAGCGCGATATTCTTGAAAAGGCTGCGTATATCATGGACGCGTCCAAGTACGGTCTCGGCGCGTACAGCGAATCGAAGGGGCTTGGCTTCGTGCGCCGAGCGATCGCGGAATTCATCAAAAACCGCGACAGTTTCGACGGTGTCGAACAGCAGGTTGATCCGAACCATATCTACCTCACCGACGGCGCATCCAAAGGCGTACAGACGGCCCTCCGCCTCCTCATCTCATCGGAAAAAGATGGAATTCTTATTCCCATTCCCCAGTATCCCCTCTACTCCGCCACGATCACGCTCTACGGAGGCCAGCAGGTCGGTTACTTCCTCGACGAAGAATCGGGCTGGAGCCTCAGCGAAGAGATGCTGGAGAATGCGATCCGCGACGCGATAAAGCGCGGCATCCATGCGCGGGCAATCGTGGTCATCAACCCCGGCAACCCGACGGGCGGCGTCCTCTCCGAGGAGAATATGCGCATGGTGGTTCGCTTCGCGAAGCGCCACAGCCTCACTATCCTCGCCGACGAAGTGTATCAGCAGAACGTCTATAAACCTGGCGCTCGCTTCATTTCCTTCGCGCATGTTATATCGAGCATGAGCGAGCGCGAGGTGAGCCTCTTCAGCTTCCACTCGATCTCGAAGGGCTTCTTCGGAGAATGCGGCCAGCGCGGCGGCTATATGGAAACGCGGAACATTCCCGAAGAGGTGATCGCTCAGATCACGAAGCTGCAGTCGGTTGCGCTCTGCGCGAACGTTCCCGGCCAGATTCTCACCTTTCTCCTCGTCAGTCCTCCCAAAGAGGGTGAACCAAGCTACAATCGCTACGCCGAAGAGCGGAGCGCGATTCTTTCCGAGCTTTCCGCACGCGCAAAAATGATGTACGAAGGGCTCAACCGCATTCCAGGATTCTCTTGCCAACCCATCGAAGGGGCGATGTACGCCTTCCCATCGATCACCCTTCCAAAGGGAAGAAGTGACGAGGAATACTGCATGGCGCTGCTTGAATCGAAGGGCATCTGTGTCGTTCCCGGCAGCGGCTTTGGGCAGAAACCGGGCACCGCGCACTTCCGAACCACCATTCTTCCTCCGACCGACCAGATCGAACACGTCATACGCTCCATCGGCGACTTTCACGCGAACTGGAGATGATTATATGGAAAATCCAGCTTTCGCCCAGGCGAGTCTTACTCCCATACTCAGCGCGCTCAACGAGGGCGTCTACATCGTGGACGCGAGCCGACAAATTCAGTATTGGAACTCCGCCGCCGAGGCTATCACCGGATACCGGGCCGAGACAGTCGTCGGACGCCACTGCTACGACAACATATTGCGCCACGTGTCAGAGGATGGTCGGCAGCTCTGCCTCGAAGGCTGCCCCCTCAGCGCCACTTTGGGCGACGGCCAGCCTCGCGATCTTGTAGCCTACCTCCACCACAAGGACGGTAAACGTCTTCCTGTGCACGTTCGTTCTATTCTCACCTGGGACGAACACCGAGAACCGCGTGTCATAGAAATTTTCGAGGAGCTCAGCGATCGCAAAGAATTACTCCGCGAACTCGAAGTGCTGCGTCGCGAGGTTTTCACCGATCCCCTGACCGGCATTGGGAACCGCCGTTACTTCGAACTCATGAGCGACGCACGACTCACCGCCCTCAGCGCGCACAAAATTCCTTTTGGTCTCCTCATGTTCGACATCGACACCTTTAAGCGCGTGAACGATACATTTGGGCACATCACTGGCGATTTGGCCATACGGATGGTCGCGGAAACCGCAGCGCACGCGGTGCGAGCCCTCGACACGGTGGCGCGCTTCGGCGGCGATGAGTTCGTGGTGCTCGTACCCAATTGCACGCGTGAATATCTCGCAGGTGTCGGAGAGCGTATTCGAGTCCTCGTCGACTCGAGCTGGCTCGACATTGAAGAGCATAATCAGTTGAAAATCACCATCTCGGCGGGTGGCACTATGGCGGCGCCCGGCGATTCCCTTGCAAGTTTGATCGAACGGGCGGACAAAGGACTCTACACGAGCAAGTCGAATGGCCGAAATCGAGTCACCATCGAGGGCTGACAGTGCTGACCTGCGGCGAATGACACTCCGCGCGCAATCCGTCGTTGAGCCAGCAATCGAATCGCGTCAGTCGCTCTTGATCGCCCGCGTCTTGCGCAGCTGCGCGAGGGTGGCCTTAAAATCGCGCGGCAATGGCGCTTCGATCGTGAGTTTCTCGCCGCTCAAAGGGTGCGTAAATGTGATCCGCGATGCGTGCAGCGCCGTGCGCGCCATCAGCGGGCGCTCTTCGTATATATCGCCCTTCCACTTTCGCTTGAGTTCGGAGAGCAGCAAGGGCGCGCCGTCGCCATAAAGCGGATCGGCCACGATCGTCATGCTCGATGCTGCGATGTGCACGCGGATCTGGTGTGTTCTGCCGGTTTCCGGCATTGCCTTGACGAGCGCGAAACCCCGGAATCGCTCCACAACCTCAAAGGTAGTCGAGGCGAGTTTGCCTTTCACCGCATCGACGACGGTGCGGTGCTCACGATCACCGTCTGCGCGCAGTGCGAGATCAACCCTCCATTGGTCTTCTGCGGGTTCGCCGTGCACAAGTGCGAGGTAGACCTTTTCCACCGCTCTCGTCGAGAATTGATCGTTGAGGATTCGGTGCGACTGCGTAGTGCGCGCGAACACGAGCACGCCGCTCGTGTCCTTATCGATTCTGTGTACTGGAAAGAGTATGCCATGCTCCTTTGTCAGAGCATGTTGAATGACCGGGGCGTCGGGGTCCCAACGGTCAGGTATCGAGAGCCAGCCTGCGGGCTTGTCGACCGCGAGCACAGAGTCATCGCTATAGAGAATAAAAAAAATGTCTTTCACGGCTCCAACTCTACCATACATCGATGTACGCGCATACCATGAAAGTGGCTCGCAGCGCACCGAAGAGTAAGTCCTTCCATAGATTTCGTCCTCATCGATAGGAAGACGAGCCTTGGCAATCAGTCTTCCTCTTGCCGATCTTTCTCAATTTTACTATCTTAGTACAGGCTTTTCAGAGCCGATCCAAATCAGAATTTCCGGTTCCGCAGCACCTTCGAATCGAGGCATCTGTCGGCAACCGGCGAAACACTGCCAATTACAGGAGAGCAAAGGTATGGCGAAACAATTGTTGTTCAGCGAAGACGCGCGACGAAAGCTGCTGGTCGGCGTTGAGACAATCTCCAAGGCTGTCAAGGTCACCCTTGGTCCCAAAGGACGCAACGAAAAACAAAAAAAAAAATTCGGTGCCCCCACCGTAACCAAAGACGGAGTTTCCGTCGCCAAGGAAGTCGAGCTCGAAGATCCGTATGAGAACATGGGAGCCCAACTTCTCAAAGAAGTGGCAACCAAGACCAACGACATCGCGGGCGATGGCACCACGACCGCCACGGTGCTCGCGTACTCCATCGTCAAGGAAGGCCTCAAGTCCGTCGCGGCAGGCATCGATCCGATGGCACTGAAGCGTGGAATCGATCAGGCTGTCACCCTCTCCGTGGATGAGATCCGCAAGAACTCCAAAGAGATCAAGGAGAAAGAGGAAATTGCGCACGTCGCATCCGTGTCGGCAAACAACGATGTCGAGATCGGCACCCAGATCGCGGACGCTATGGAGAAAGTGGGTAAAGACGGCGTCATCACGGTCGAAGAGTCCAAGACTATGGAAACAACGATCGAGTACGTCGAGGGCATGCAGTTCGATCGCGGTTACACTTCTCCCTACTTTGTGACCAACCGCGACTCCATGACCACGGTATTTGAGAACCCCCTCATTCTCATCCATGACAAGAAAATTTCCAACATGAAGGACCTCCTGCCCGTGCTCGAGAAGATCGCGCAGACCGGCAAGCCCCTCATGATCATCGCTGAGGATGTTGAAGGCGAAGCCCTCGCAACCCTCATCGTGAACCACCTCCGCGGCACCCTCAATGTCTGCGCCGTCAAGGCGCCCGGTTTCGGCGACCGCCGCAAAGCCATGCTCGAGGAC
>CAYXOW010000047.1:643-900 GCA_964466815.1 uncultured Treponema sp. | reverse complement strand
GGCCTCAAGCTCGAGAACACCGCATTGACCCAGCTCGGTACCGCCAAGACCGTCAAGGTCGACAAGGACAACACCACCATCATCAATGGCGGCGGCAAACAGAAAGATATCCAGGACCGCATCGCCCAAATCAAGAAACAGATCGAAGAGACCACCTCCGACTACGACCGCGAGAAGCTTCAGGAGCGCCTCGCCAAGCTCGCCGGCGGCGTTGCGGTGATCAATGTAGGTGCGGCCACTGAAGTCGAAATGAAAGA
>CAYXOW010000047.1:0-578 GCA_964466815.1 uncultured Treponema sp. | reverse complement strand
GGCGGCATCGCCCTCATTCAGTCGGCGCTCGCCCTCGAAAAATTCGACACCACAAAGCTCTCTGACGATGAGATTGTCGGCTTCAAGATCGTCAAGCGCGCGCTTGAAGAGCCGATCCGCCAGATCGCTGAGAATGCCGGTATCGACGGCTCGATCATCGCCGATAAGGCCAAGCACGAGAAGAAAGGCGTCGGCTTCGACGCTGCCAAGATGGTGTGGACCGACAGGGTGAAAGCAGGAATCATCGACCCCGCCAAGGTCACGCGCAGCGCGCTGCAGAATGCGGCATCCGTTGCGGCACTCCTCCTCACCACCGAGTGCGCCATCACGGATCTGCCCGAGAAGAATCCTCCCGCGCCTCCCGCCGGCGGCCCCGGCATGGGCGGCATGGACTACTGATCCACGTCAAAGAAACGAAAAAAGAGCGCCCCGATTCGATTGGGGCGCTCTTTTTTTTCGCACTTTAATTATGAAGGAAGCAGCGTCGCACCCGGAAAAAATCCGTGTGAGGCGCTGCGCTTATGCGCTCTCGCAGGCTGCGTTCGTTTCCCCCGTCTCGTCGAACTGGCTGTTGTACA
>CAYXOW010000046.1:14053-15650 GCA_964466815.1 uncultured Treponema sp. | reverse complement strand
GATCTTGCCCGCGCAGGGACCAGTGCAGCGCCCGATGTGGTAGTATATGCATGGGCTCGCGCGTTTTTTCATTTTTACACAGCGGCGCAGCGGGAACATGCGCTTGATGAGCTCGAGGTAGGTGTCGATGATTTCCGCGCTGGGGAAGGGGCCGAAGTACTCGCTCCCGTCGTTGATGATGCGCCTTGTGCGGAACACCCTTGGAAATTCCTCGTTCGTGATGCGGATCGAGGGATAGGTCTTCCCGTCCTTGAGGTTGATATTGTACTTCGGATTGTGTTCTTTGATGAAATTGTTCTCGAGGAGAAGGGCCTCGTACTCGTGCGCGGCGATTACCCACTCGATACGGTGGATGCGCGACACGAGGTGGCGGGTTTTTATGTCCTTTTTACCGGTGAAGTACGAATTGAGCCTGTTGCGAAGCACCTTTGCCTTGCCGACATAGATGATCTCGCCGGATTCGTCGCGCATGAGGTAGACGCCGGGGCTTAGCGGCGCCTCTTTGATGAGCGCCTTAAGACGCGCCCGCCGTTCGGTGTCGCTTTCGATCTGATTGCCCTCGCGCTGCATGGTGAGCATAGTATATAATAACAATAAGGTTCTTTCATGGGTACAACAAAACGCAGCGTGCCAGACAGTACATCCGATAGTGCATCTGACAGTGCGCCTGAAGCGGCAATGAACGATTCGGGCGGGCTCGATCCCTCATTCATCGAAGAAGAGTCGCTCACTGACGACTACCTCCGCTCGCTCGGCGAGAAGACCGCGCACGCCCTCGAGCGGCTCGGTGGGATAGGGGCGGCAGCATCGGCCTTTCACTTCTGTCCATCCTGCGGAAGCCCCAAGCTGTACTCCGTTCGAAGCCGCATGTGGAAGTGCCCGACCTGCGGTTTCGAGTACTATCACAATGTCGCGACGGCGGCAGGCATCATCATCGAATCGAAGAACAGCATCCTCATGGTGAAACGCCACAAAGAGCCGATGAAGGGCACCTTCGCGCTTCCCGGCGGCTTCGTCGAGCCGGGCGAGCGCGCCGAAGACGCAGCCCTGCGCGAGTGCTACGAAGAGATCGGCTGGTCGCCCGCGCACATCAACTTCCTCGCCAGCTTCCCGAATGTCTACCAGTATCAGGGCATCCCCTACGCGACCTGCGATATCTACTTTTTCTCACGCGGCAATATCGTTGATATAGAAGATTTTAAACTCGACCACGAGGAGAGCGACAGCATCCAGTTCATGCGCGCCGAGTCGATCCCCTGGGCCGAGATCGCCTTCGAGTCGACCGTGCGCGCGCTGCGCTATTTTCTGTTGAACCAGAGTATCGGCGTGCCGCCGCGTATGCCTGAATATGACGCGATAGAGTAAGAAAGGAGTTGCCGTGAACATTCCCAGCATCGAACAAGTGATAAAAGAAGACATCGAGTTTCTGCGCCACTGCCCCAATAAGGATCACTGCGAGGCCTGCGAGGAGTCGGTCTGCGTCATGGTCGCCTCGGTCGCCGACTTCCCGACCGCGTACGGACACTTCACCATCGTGGGCTTCGTCAACAACAGAGACGGCAAAGATCACATCATGATCATCAAGGGCGACCTCGGC
>CAYXOW010000046.1:13800-14043 GCA_964466815.1 uncultured Treponema sp. | reverse complement strand
GTCCACTCCGCCTGCCTCACGGGCGACGCCCTCGGCAGCCTCCGCTGCGACTGCGGACCTCAGCTCCACCACGCCCTCGAATTGATCGAAAAAGAGGGTCGCGGCATCGTCCTCTACCACCAGGCCGAAGGGCGAGGCATCGGACTCGTCAACAAACTGCGCGCCTACGCCCTCCAGGATGCAGGCTACGACACCTACGACGCCAACGTGATGCTCGGCTTTCCGCCCGACGCCCGCGACTAC
>CAYXOW010000046.1:4950-13753 GCA_964466815.1 uncultured Treponema sp. | reverse complement strand
GCGTCAAGAGCGTCCGCCTACTCACCAACAACCCCGAAAAAGTCACCGAACTTACGCAGTACGGCATCGTCGTGACCGAGCGTGTGCCGCACGAGCTCCCGCCGCACATGCACAACCGCGAGTACCTGCAAACAAAGAAGGAGCGCTTCGGCCACATGCTCGAGCTCGACCATGCCCGTGAATAAAACCTGCCCGCGCTGCGGCGCGCGCTTCCAGTGCCTCCACTCGGCGGACTGCTGGTGCGCCACCATCTCCCTCGACGAAAAAGCGCGCCGCGAACTCGCGGTGCGCTATCGTGACTGCCTCTGCAAAGAGTGCCTTACGGCGATCGCCGCGGGCGCGCCGATCGAGGGCGAGCACATTGCGCCGTGAGTGAAGCGGCGCCGCCTCGACTGACGCCACCGTTCACTTCAACATGCCCGCCCCGACCGGCGCCTCACCCAGGGCTTCAGACCTTCTCCCAAAGTCCCGACTTCTCCGACCTGAAGAGCGCGTCGATCGCCCGCATGTTGCCGATCGCGTCCGATACCGGAGTAGGCACAGATTCGTCCTCAAGTACGCTCTTCGAGAATGCATCGAACATGATCCGGTATTGACCGGCAGGTCCAAGACTGAGCGTCCTCGGTCCGATGCTCGTCACGACGCGCATCTCGGCCGGCACATCGTCATACATATTGAAAGGAAGCGTGATCGAAATCGAACCAGCGCTTCCGACGACATCGACGCGCTGCGCGGGGAACGACTGCGTCCCGACGGTAAAGAGTGCCCGAGCCTCACCGAAATCAAGCATCGCCGAAGAGAGAATATCGGTGCCGAAACTCGCGTCCCGCGCGGTGAGCGAGATGGCGCGCAATGGTTCCTTGCCGATTAAGAAGCGTGCGCTCGAACACGCGTAGCAGCCGATGTCGTAGATCGCGCCGCCGCCGGTTTCAAGAATGTTGCGAATGTTGCGCGGATCGCGATTGTTGAATGTGAACTGCGTCTGCACGAACTGCACCGCGCCGATCTCGCCGGAACGGACGATCTCCTTCGCGCGCACCCACTGCGGGTGGAAGCGGTACATGAAGGCTTCCATCACCTTGACGCCCTTGGATTCGGCGTAGCGCGCCGCGTCGACGGCCTGTGCCGCATCCAACGCGAAGGGCTTCTCGCAGAGCACATGCTTGCCTGCGTCCGCTGCTTTCTTGATCCACTCAGCGTGCAGATGGTTGGGCAGAGGAATGTAGACCGCATCGATAGCGGGATCGGCGAGAAGCGCCTCGTATGTGCCGTAGGCCTTCTCGAACCCGAATTCGCGGGCCGCCCTCGTCGCCTTCTCCGCGTCGCGCGAGGCGATCGCCACGACCTTTGTCAGCTCCGATCCAACAAGCTGCTCGTGCACACGAAGCTTATAGTGATTTGAAACCGAAAGAATGCCCCAGCGAAGCGATTTCATGAGTACCTCCATAGGTAAGATAGCGCGGGCCGAGGCCGAGTGTCACGCGTCGAAAAAATGGCAAGAAAAAACCTGACAGGATATCAAACAGGATCTACGAGATGGGGATTCTTTGACGGGATGACTGGATACCACAGGATGAACGGGATAAAAAATTTTTAAGGTAGAAGAGAAGAGCATGTACGCGTGGGGTTTGATTCGCAAAAGGAAATATCCTGTCGATCCAGCAAAATCCAGTCATCTCGTCTAGTCTTGTCCTGTCCATTTTGTCCCAGCCTTACGCGGATCATCGCCGCTTAATCCCGCTCAGTGCGGAGTATGTGAGGCTTTTCGTGGGGCAGACTGCCACGCACTCGAGGCATTTCGAACAGGAATAACTGGTCGACGGGTCCTGGCGGCCCTTTTTGAAGAGGCTGTAGGTGGCGGGTTCGAGCGTCGAGATGTAGCAGACCTTGTCGCAGGCGCCGCAACTCGTGCAGGCTTCGACGTTCCGCTTCACCCTGAAGAGCGAAAGCCGATTGAGGTAGCCGGAGATCCACGCGATCGGACAGCCGAGCTTGTGGTACTGGTACATTTGCCTGAACTTGGTATCGGCGCTCATACCCATCATCAATTCCATGAAGAGGCCGATGGGGCAGGCCCAGCGGCAGAACACCTTGCCGAACACGATGCCGAGCGCGCTGCCTCCCAGCACGATCCACAGCAGGTTGATGTTGAGTACGCCGATCAGCGCGTACACCGCGATGGCGATGACGATCTGGATGACTCTTCGGCGCTTCACGACGAAGCGCACAAAGGACGAGCGTTTCGATGGCTTATTCATGCAGAGATTATAATATTATAAAAATAATATATTCAAGGAGTGGCAGGAGGGCGCGGCGATCTAGCGAGCGAAGTGCAGGCTCACTGGTTTCACACCGCCGCGCTGCTTTTAAAATCGGCACTATGGTGTTGGGAACCTCGACGCCCTACCCCTCACCTTACGTCCCTTTCGATCAGTAGTGATCGCCCTCGGGCGGCACGAGGCAGATGAATTTGAGGGCGGTCTTCCCCGTGTTCGCGAATTGGTGCAGCGATCCGCCTTCGACATAGGCTACCGATCCCGCGCGCAGGGCTTCGCGCTTTCCGTCGATGGTCAAGCTCCCTTCGCCCTCGATCACATAGTTCACATGCCACCAGGGGTGACGGTGCTCCGGAGAGTAACCACCAGGCTCAATCGTGAACACGCGCATATAACCGTCGCGCCAGCCATCGCGCGGCCCCACGGCGATCTGCTTCATGACGCCGCGTATCCCTTCACCCTTGAATTCGACCGATTCCACATCATCTATATGTCGTACCATAGGTGAAGCATATGAAAAACCATATAGAGGCGCAAGATGCGGCGCACGAGGCAGCAATCGGCATGCCGCGGGGCGCCTATGGTGGCGTGCCGCGCAACGTAAAAGTGTGTTAGGCACCGGCTGCATTGTGTCACGTGCCGCGCGACGCAAAAGGGGATACCGCACCTGGCGCATCCGTACGAAATAGGCTTCTGTATTGACGATGCGACAATAGGGACTACAATGAGCGTAGCATTTCAACATTTGAAAGGCGCGCTATGGAAGACGAAGGCACGAAACAGAGCCGTTTCATCGATGAGCTCCGAAACGCGTGGAGAGATGAGAAAGCGAGCGCGTTGACCTACATCGCCACATCGGAGAGAGAAACCGATGCGCGCAGAAAGAATCTTTTTCTGCGCATGGCCGAGGAAGAGACAAAGCACGCGGCGCGCTTGGAAGAGCGTCTTCGAGACCTCAACGTCGATCCGGGAACCTATGTCGAGACAGCGGCGGAGCAAGACCATCGCGCGCAACTGCTTGCCGAGGGAACGGGCGTGCTTGCCCAATCCATGGAAGCAATCGAACGCAGCGCAGACAACGGCTATACGCGGCTTGCTGCGCTGTCGCCGACGGATGAGGACAAGACCACATTTTTAGGGATCGCCAAAGAAGAGCAATCGCACGATAAAATTCTCAAAGAACTTGCGCAACCGGTTCAGACTCCTCGTCGCCTTCTCGAAAGCATCATGAGTCGAGAGAAGCACTTCCGGAGCAGCGGCTGGATCGGTCAGGCCGTGTACGGCATCAATGATGGCTTGGGCGCTGCATTCGGTGTCGTGAGCGGCGTGGCGGGAGCGACGCACGTCAACGGATCTTTTGTGCTCATAAGCGGGTTTGCCACTATGATCGCCTCCGCGCTTTCGATGGGTAGCGGGGCGTACCTTGCGGAGAAATCTGAGCGTGAAGTGCATGAGGCCGAAATGGAGCGCGAACGGAAAGAGATCGCCGAGCACCCCCTCGAGGAACAGCAAGAACTTTCGCTGTTTTACCAACTCAAAGGTTTTTCCGAGGCTGAGGCCGACGCTATGGCCGCACGATTCGCCGAGAATCCTACAGAGATGCTCAAGACGATTGCGCATGAGGAGCTTGGGCTCTCGGAGCAAACCTTCCCGAACCCATGGCGATCGGCGATCAGCGCAACGGTGGCCACTGCGCTCGGCGCGGGAATTCCGGTGCTGCCCTATGTCTTCACTACTGGAGTGACCGCCCTTCTCATCTCCTTTGTGATCAGCACACTGGCGCACTTCGGGGTGGGCGCGGCCAAAGTCGTCATCACAGGGCGCAAATGGTGGAAGAGCGGCCTCGAAATGATGCTCATCGGGCTCGGTGAAGCCGCAATAACCTATATGATCGGCCTCCTCGTCTCGCCGGTGATCGGCGGCTAAGCGGCGCTGAAAGCATGCGCAAGCGGTGAGCCCCTTTTGGGGGTGGCGTCGACAAGGTTCGAGCACCTGCGGTCATATTTCGGCCGGAGTGTTTGACCGGATCAACAGGATGAAGAGTTCGACAGGATGACGGGATTTTATGGGATCAACGGGATTTTTTCTTTGGGGAAATGCCCCTAACACAACAACAGCCTTAGGCACACCTGCTATCAGACTTTAGCGTCGACACTGACCTCGGTGCGCGACTGCGCCTAGGGTTCCAGCGCCCGGCCCGCAGCCCGCAGAGCTTGGCGCCCCCAGAGCATAGCATCCGACCGCCAGCACGCCGCCCGCAGAACATGGCGTCTGCAGAACATAGCGCCCGCACGTTTTGGCGCTCAATCCCGACGCCCAGTCCCAACCGACAACGCGGCGCCCCATTCGCCGACCTTGATGTCCAACGCCCGGCCCGCAACTAACGACGCGGCTCCTCCTGACCTTGGCGCTCAGTCCCGACACCCCCCGATTCCAACTTCAATCCTAGCGCTTACTCCTCATTTTTTCTTTTTCCCCCACCCCAAAAAGGTTTTATCCCGTTCATCCTGTATTATCCTGTAATCCCGTCATGCATTATCCCGTTGATCCTGTCGTATCCGGTCATCCTGTCTTCAACTCTTCGCACTGCCCTAAATTTTTTGGTTGACAACCCGAAAATCATAATGTATCCTGTATCCAACATCCTGTATCCGATAAAAGCAGGTGTGCATCCACTCAGGAGTTCTATGATGAACCAGGTTGCTAATACTACCATGAAAGCGCTCGTGCTCACCTCTCCCGGTAAATTCGAAGTTAGGGATGAACCGATTCCAGAACCGGGTTCCGGCGAAGTGCTCTGTAGAATCAGAGCGGTGGCGATTTGTGGAAGCGATCCCGAGATAATCAGGGGCGATATTGCGGGCATTTGGCCTCCCTCCTATCCATTTACACCGGGGCATGAATGGTCGGGCGAGGTCGTAAAAGTGGGACCTGATGTATTCGGATTTCAGGTTGGCGACCGTGTTTCCGGCGAGGCGCACAAAGGATGCGGATTCTGCCGCAACTGCCTCGAAGGTAAATACAATCTCTGCGAGAATTACGGAAAACCGGAAACAGGACATCGGCATTACGGCTTTATAAGTCGAGGCGCATACGCTCAGTATAATGTCTATTCTCAAAAGAGCATTAAAAAACTACCCATATCAGTTACCTATCGCGAAGGAGCCTTAGTCGACACCGCAGGCGTAGTGCTCCACGGCATGGAACTCACGGGGATTACCGCGGGTGGAACGATTGTGATCATAGGGCCTGGGCCGATCGGACTCATCGCGATGAAGTACGCGAAGACCCTCGGTGCGGCGCGTGTTATCGTAGTGGGGCGGGGGAAACGTCTCAGTGCTGCTGAAGCTCTTGGTGCGGATGCGATTGTCGATTTCGAGAAGTGCGATCCTGTAGTTACAGTGAGAGAAATCGCAGGTAGCGCAGGTGTCGACGAAGCATTCGAGTGCAGCGGCGCGGAAGGCACTTTCGCTCAGGCGGTTAAAATGGTTAGAAAAGGCGGGAAAGTCGCACTCCTCGGTGTTCCTTCAGATAAGGTCGAAGAAAAGCTTCCTTACAAATACATCGTTCACAATGAAATCGCGATCTACGGATCACGCGCGAACCCGAACGTGTCGTGGAAGATCATCAAGGATATCGAAGCGCGTCGCATCACCCTTGGCGATCTCGTCACACACACGTTCCCCCTTGAGCGGTTTGGCGAGGCGCTCGACACTTTCGTGAACCGCAGAGATGGAGCCATCAAAGTGGTCGTCGAACCCAACGGCCCAGAGAACTGAATCAAAGCGGAGTACGATCGGCATGAAGATTGAAGAGGTTCACTACATCGAATACGGCCGATGTCTCCGGTTTTCGAACAGTGTCGCCACGCTTGCGGTAACCCTCGACTATGGGCCACGGATTATCCACTACGCTCTTGCAGGGAATCCCAACGTCATGTTTTTCAACCGAGATCCCTCATACAAGAAATCCGGCCCTGACTTCGACCGAGTTTTCTATAAGGGTGCTTTCTGGAATATTCGCGGGGGCAATCGGTTATGGATAGCGCCGCATTCATTCCCTCATGCTTTTTACCCCGACAACGAGCCCGTTTTGTACGAGCTTATTGAGGGAGGCGCGCGATTTATACCTCCTCCGAGGACGTGCATCGGCGCACAGGTACAGACCGATGTTCGTCTTGTCGAAGAGGGGTCGGAAGTGACTATACGTCACACTGTCAGCAACGTCTCAGACTCAATGCAGAAATGGGCAGCGTGGTCTATTACGAGCGTCGATGCGGGCGGCATCGAAGTCATCCCGATGAGCCAACGGCAGACGGGGGTGCTCCCCAACCGCCACATCGCCTTCTGGCCCTACACCGATCTCGGGGATCGGCGGATTTCCCTCGGCAATCGCTACACGCTCGTGCGTCACGACAGCTCAAATCCAGCGACGCTGAAGTTAGGCTTCAACAACGACGAAGCATGGGCGAGCTACCTTGTTCACGGTCAGTGCTTCACCCTTCGCTTCAATACGGACGATGGCGAGGAGTATCCCGATTTCGGAGTAAATTACGAAACATTCGAGGACGACCGAATGGTCGAGATGGAAGCGCTGTCTCCTCTGAAGACGCTCCGGCGAAGAGAGAGTGTTTCGATCGAAGAAACCTGGTCTTTGAGAGCACTTCCGCCTGCGATCGACATGCGGAATCCGTCGCACATCATAGAAGTAGCGGAGAACCTGTGCAAATCATATGGTAAGAACCCATAAGGGTGCGAGAATAGAGGCGACTTCGGCCGCCGATCACATTCATTGTTCAATGGAGGCGAACATGAAAAAATTACTAGTTGTATCATTGGCGCTGCTGATGATGGTATCCGTGTTCAATGTGGGAGCGCAAACGAACAAAGGATCGACTAAGCCTGTTAAAATCGCGGTGGTGTTTTTCGACTTTTCCAACACCTATCTCTCCTACATGCGTGGCGGAATGAAGGCATTCGAACCGAGTCTCGGCCCCAATGTTTCCGTCGAATATTTCGACTCAAGAAACGATCAGCCGACACAGAACGATCAGATCGATACACTCATCGCCAAGGGATTCGACGCGATTGCGATCAACCCTGTCGATCCTAAAGCTGCCTCAACCATGATCGCCAAGGCTAAGGCGAGGAATATTCCCGTGGTCTTCTTCAACCGCTGCCCGGATTCAGCTGACATTCTTAGCTACGACAAGGCTTGGTACGTCGGCACCACCCCCGAGGAGTCGGGCGTCATGCAGGCGCAGATGATCATGAATGCATGGAAAGCAAGGCCATCGCTCGATAAAAATAAAGATGGAAAGATGCAGTATGTGCTTCTCAAAGGGACGCCTGGCCACCCAGACGCTGAAGCGCGCACAAAACTCGTTATCGAGACCATGCAAAAAGCCGGTTTCGCGACGGAACAGCTCGCTCTTCAGCCCGCAAATTTCAAAACCGATGACGCAAAGAATATCATGGAGACCTGGATCGGGAAGTTCGGCGATAAGATCGAGATGGTCATCTGCAATAACGATGCCATGGCGCTCGGCGCAGTCGAAGCCCTCAAGGCAGCCGGCTACTTCACAGGAAAGAAATACACAGGCGTCGTTGGCATCAACGCGCTCACGACAGTTGTGCCCCTCATCAAGGATGATATAATGCTTGGATCGGTGCTGTCGGATCCGAACTACGAGGCTGACGCTATTCTGACCATCGCGGTCAACCTTGTGCGCGGCAATGATCCGATGAGCGGTGTCAAAGTCGGCAAGGTGGGAAGTTTCCGCGATGTACGCATGCCGTACTTCGAGATCACGAAAGCGAATGTAGGTGTGGCGGAAGCTGCGTACGCAAAGACAGAAGTAAAGTAAAAAATCTAAGGCTCCCTGATGTGGCGGGGTATCTCAGCTCTGCCGGATCAGGGAGCTTTTTACAGAGGACACCGAATGTACGTGCTCGAGATGCGAGATCTGAAGAAAGAATTCCCGGGTGTGAAAGCGCTCGATGGCGCACAACTCAAACTCCGTCCCGGCACAGTACATGCACTCATGGGTGAAAACGGCGCCGGCAAATCGACGCTTATGAAGTGTCTCTTCGGTATCTATCAAAAGGATTCGGGAGAGATACTTCTCGATGGGAAGCCTGTACTCTTCGAAAATCCTCGTCATGCGCTCGATCACGGTGTATCCATGGTGCACCAAGAATTGAACCAAGTGCTTGAACGGAGTGTGCTCGATAATATCTGGCTCGGACGTTTTCCAAAACGCGGTATGATCGTCGACGATAAAAAGATGCTCATCGAGACAGAAGAGATTTTTAAACAGTTCAAGATAAATATAAATCCTCAACAGAAGATAGGCACGCTGTCGGTGTCGGAACGCCAGATGATCGAAATAGCCAAGGCAGTCTCCTGCGGCGCGAGGATTATCGTGTTGGATGAGCCCACATCCTCGCTTACCGAGAGCGAAGTCGAGCATCTTTTCATGATCATTCGAACATTGAAAGCAGAAAATGTCGCGGTGGTCGACGTTG
>CAYXOW010000046.1:0-4921 GCA_964466815.1 uncultured Treponema sp. | reverse complement strand
ACATTTCCCATAAAATGGACGAGATTTTTCAGATCGCCGACGAGGTCACTGTGATGCGCGATGGGCGCTGGATCATGACGAGCCCAATCTCAGAAATCACAAGAGAAAAGCTGATCTCGTCGATGGTCGGGCGAGATTTCTCGAGTATGTTCCCGAAAAAGACAAATGTCCCCACCGACGAAATCGTGCTACGGGTCGAGAATCTCAGCGGTGCCTCCCAACCGACCGTGAACGATGTTTCTTTTGAGCTCCGTAAAGGAGAAATCTTGGGCATTTCTGGCCTTGTTGGCTCGCGCCGCACCGAAATGGTCGAAACCATATTCGGCTATCGCCGGATTAAAAGTGGCCGGATCACCATCAACGGTGCGGCGCTCGTCAAGCATACTCCCCGCGAATCAATTGCGCGCGGCATCGGACTTGTCACTGAAGAGCGGCGCGCGACAGGTATATTCCCGCTCATGGACATCCAGTTCAACGCTATGATCGCAAATCTCCGCAACTATGTGCGGTTCGGTGTAGTTAACTATAAAAAATCGACGAAAGACACGGCGTGGGTCATCGATTCCATGGCGGTGAAGACACCTTCACAGCGTGCCGCTATCGCCAATCTCTCCGGAGGCAACCAGCAGAAAGTCATTCTTGGACGCTGGCTCCTCACATCGCCGAAGGTGCTTCTCCTCGACGAACCAACGCGCGGTATCGATGTCGGCGCGAAGTATGAGATTTATCAGCTCATGATAAATCTCGCGTCTAAAGGAAATTCCATCGTCTTCATCTCTTCGGAGATGCCCGAGTTGCTCGGTGTCACGGATAGAATTCTCGTCATGAGCAACGGAAGGCTCGCCGGCATCGTGAATACCTGCGAGACAAACCAGGAAGAGCTGCTGATGCTCGCCGCGAAATACATCTGAATATGCGAGGACAACACTATGGTTGAAAGTGCTGCGGTACAAGGAGATATTCAAAAGCGCATCTCGGCGTTCCTCCTCAAGAACGCGCTGTATCTTGTCATGTTTTTCCTATTGGCGATCATCGTCATGGTCCAGCCGAGCTTCCTGCGTTTTCAGAATTTCTATTTCATCGTCACCCAGTCGTCTTCCAGAATCATCCTTGCACTCGGTATCGCGAGCATCATCGTGCTCGGGTACACGGATCTTTCCCTCGGACGAAGTGTCGGTATGGCCGCAATAGTGGCTTCATCGCTCCTTCAGGCGGTGAACTACTCGCAGCGTATTTTCCCTGACCTACCGCGACTCCCGATTTTTTTACCAATTCTCGCGGTGATGATTCTCTGTTCGATATTCATGGTCGCACAGGCGCTCATCGTCTCGAAGCTCAAGGTGGCGCCCTTCATTGCTTCGCTCGGCTTTCAGCTCATCATTTATGGACTCCAATCGATCTACATCGATCGATTGAACGATTCATCGCCCATCGGAGGACTCGATCCTGCCTTCAGCAGATTTGCTCAGGGCGCTATTGAGTTTAGCAACTTCAGGATTCCCTTCCTCATCATCTATGCGCTCATCGCTTCGCTCATCGTGTGGTTCATTTGGAACAAGACGAAACTTGGGCGGAACATGTACGCCATCGGCGGCAACATCGAGGCAGCGACGGTATCTGGTGTCAATGTCGTCGTCAATATTCTCGCGATTTATATCATTGCGGGCATGATGTATGGTTTCGGCGGCGCGCTCGAAGGCGCGCGGACCGGGAGTGTGACGAATATGCTGGGGCAGGGCTATGAACTCGACGCGATTGCTGCGTGCGTAGTGGGTGGAGTTTCGATGCGCGGCGGAGTGGGTACCGTCCCCGGTGTTGTGACAGGTGTATTGCTCTTCCAAATCATCAACTACGGACTAGTTTATATCGGCGTGAATCCCTATGTGCAGTTTATAGTGAAGGGAATGATCATTGTGCTTGCGGTGGCGATCGACTCGCAGAAATATGTGAAACGGCGCTGAGCGTTAAAGCCTTATGCATGTGGGGAGATTGCTCGTTGAAGGTGCATATGTCGGTAGCGTACCTTGATTGTCACATGTCGAAATCGGCGTGAAATGCGTGCGCGATTCGGCGCGCAGTATTGAGGTAGTGGTCGCGCATGGCGATTTCGGCTTTCTCTTTGTCGCGGGCGAGCATGGCATGGGCGATCTCGCGGTGCTCCTCGCAGACTTGACGATAGCTGTCAGGAAACTCCAGTGCAAGCGCTCGGTAGTGCTGGCTCAGTTGGTAATACTGCTCAAGGAGGCTTTCGAGATTTGGCGATTTCGCCGCCGCGATTAAAATGTTGTGGAATTCGCGGTTCTTGACGAGCATGGCTTTGGAAGGATCGGCATCTTTGAGATGTTCCATCTGATCGCAGAGATCGATAAGCCGTTTCTGATCCTGCTCTGAGATTCTCGTCGCCGCGAGACGCGCTGCAGCTCCGGAGAGCGCGGCGCGGATGTAATAAATTTCGAAGACTTGCTCGATAGAGAGCGTCTTCACATAGCAGCTCTTGTGAGGTGACTCTTCGACGAGACCGATCGATATGAGACGATTGAGCGCTTCACGGATCGGTGTCCGCGACACACCAAGGCGTTTAGAGAGCTCGACAGTGTTGAGAACATCACCCGGTTTAAGTGTCTGATTGACGATCTCATCACGCAGCGTGGAGAAGACGATGTCTTGAATACTCCGGTACTGGAGCTTAATTTCGTCCGGCATATCATTTCCTTGGAGATAGAATGCGCGTTTGCACCTTGTATCCAGTATATACGTAGAATCGACGAGACGCAATCCTCATCGATAAATTGCACTGAATGGTGAAAATGCCGTGTGATTGCGGCGTTTGCCACCTATAAAAAGTTGACATATGAGGAAAAGGTGACTAATGTATCCAGTATACAATATGAGGGGAACACGAATATGGAACTGGACTCAATCCATGAAATTCTCGAAGCGCTCGACCGCACGCGTGGATCGCTTTTTTCTCTCGAAGGTAAAAAGGCATTGGTTGTTGGAGGCAATAAGGGACTTGGACAAGCGATGGCTTTGGCATTGGCATCTGCTGGCGCGAATGTGTGCGTCGCCGCACGTGGGCCAGTCGGTCTCGAAGAAACAGCCCAAGCTATTCGAAGGCTGGGACGGATGGGGATTTTTTTCGCGACGGACGTAACTGTCGAGCGCAATGTTATCGACCTAATGGACTTTGTAAGAACGCAATTTGGCGGATTGGATGTACTGGTCAACAGCCAGGGCGCCGTGTATCTCAAGGATGCGATCGATTTCGAAGAAGAGGAGTGGCAGAAGGTCATCGATATCAATTTAAAATCGGTCTTTCTCACCTGCAAGCACGGTGCGAAACTCATGCTCGAGCAAGGAAAGGGCAAAATCATCAATATTTCGTCGGTGCGTGGCTTTCAGGGCAGAGCGCAGGATCTCGCGTATGCGCCATCGAAAGGCGCGGTCAACCAACTCACACGTTCGCTCGCGATCGAGCTTGGAATTAAGGGAATCAATGTAAACGGTATCGCGCCAGTGTTCACGCTCACCGCCATTTCGGCTCCGCAGATCAACGACCCGAAGAAGCGCGAATGGATCTTGAGCCGAATTCCATTACGGCGACTCGGTGCGCTCGAAGATCTCTTCGGCCCAGTCATATTCTTGGCATCTCCGGCTTCAGACTTCGTGAACGGCCATGTATTGCCAGTCGATGGCGGATGGCTCATCGCATAACTCATTGACGGACAAGATTTTGCAGAGGGAGAAAACATGCGCGACACAAGAATCGTCTACATTGGCACCTACACAGAACCTATTCTCTTCGGGACAGGGCAGATTCTTCAGGGAAAAGGGAAGGGCATTTACGCTTATTCCTTCGATGAACGAACTGGCGGAATGAAGTACCTCGGCATGTCGGAGGGAATCATCAACCCGTCGTACATCACGTTCGGAAAGGATGGAGCGACGCTCTACGCCGTCAATGAACTCAAGACTTGGGAAGGCGAACCTACTGGCACTGTGAGTGCGTACGGCATAGGGTCTACACCATCAGAGCTTCATTTTTTCAATCTTCGCGCGACTTTGGGAACTGATCCTTGCCATCTCGCGATCGACCACAGCGGTCGCCATCTCGCGGTGGCGAATTTTAGAACGGGCAGCATCGCACTGTACCCGATAGCGGACGATGGAAGCATCGGAGCATGCAGTTTCTTTTCGCAACACTTGGGGTCGAGCCTCGATCCCAAACGCCAGGCTGGTCCCCATGCGCACGCCGTAATCTTCGACCCCTCGAATAAACACATCCTTGTACCCGACCTTGGTCTCGACAGGATCGTCGTCTATGATTTCGATGCATCGACCGGGAAAACGATCCTTAATGAGCATGCATCGATTTCCGTTGCAGCCGGCCAGGGGCCACGCTCGCTCGAGTATCATCCTTCGGGAAAATTCGCTTATCTCATCAATGAACTCGGCTCTACGGTAACAGCATTGCGCGTGGCCGGAGGAAATCCGCTCATGGAGGTGATACAAACCGTATCGACATTGCCGCAGGGGTACGATGGCTCTTCGACCTGCGCTGACATCCACATCACTCCTGCAGGAGATTATCTCTACGCGTCGAATCGCGGGCACGACAGCCTCGCGGCTTTTACAGTAGACACGCAGACCGGAAGGCTCACACTCCGAGGTCACATTTCGACGCGCGGAAAAATCCCGCGAAATTTCGCTATCGATCCAATGGGCCGTTTCATTCTCGTGGCGAACCAGGATAGCGACAACATAGTCGTCTTCGAAATCGATCCTCAGGATGGCTCGCTCAAGTTTACCGGAATGGAAGTGACGGTTCCCACACCTGTGTGCGTTCAGTTTGCTCCCTGAGATATAGACCGGATCAACAGGATGAAGAGTTCGACAGGATGACGGGATTTTATGGGATCAA
>CAYXOW010000045.1:8826-15673 GCA_964466815.1 uncultured Treponema sp. | reverse complement strand
AGTAGACTGAACACCACGTAGGGATTGAGCCCCGTAGAGTGCATCAGGCTGAGATCGACTGTCGCGCGCGCCGCGATTGTAACGATATCGCCGCCAAAACGCGCCGCCTCGAAGGATTTCGGAAGGTTCGCGTCACCTGCGGAATCGAACACGACATCAAAACCCGCCCCGCCAGTGATGCGGGCGATATACTGCTTCACCTCCTCTTGATCGTAGCGGATAGTCCAATCGGCGCCCGATGATGCGGCGATGGCGATTTTTTCCTCGGAGGATGCGCTCGCGGCCACTTGGGCGCCGAACGCCTTGGCCATTTGCACCGCGATGTGCCCCACTCCTCCCGCGCCCCCCTGCACGAGCACAAGCTCACCTGGCTGCACCTTAATTTTCCGCTGCAGCCCCTGATAGGCCGTGAGCGCGACAACAGGCAGAGTCGCAGCCTGATCGAGCGGAAGCGATCGCGGTGCGTGTGCGATGAGCCGAACATCGCAGACAGCGTACTCAGCGAGGGCGCCTCCCTCACCGCCTGTCCAGCCTACAAAACCGTACACTTCGTCGCCTTCTCTCAGATGACGAACATCAGCGCCCACCTCGGCGATCGTTCCCGACAGGTCGCCATGCAGGACCGCAGGAAATGGCGGCACAATCGCCACCGCGCCCGAGCGCACCTTGCAGTCGATCGGATTCACCGATGTCGCCTTTACTTTTACCAATACCTGGTTGGGAGCAAGTGCCGGAATCGGCAACTCTGCGTATTCAAACACCTCTGGTCCGCCGGTACTGCGGATCACCATCGCCTTCATCGTAGAAGCCATACGCACCTCCAAAAGGGTCCCCCCTTCGGCAGAGAAACTTTTCTATACGTACTCAGCTCTGCAAAGAGCCAAGCTCAGAATGCCACCGAAAAACGACTGTAGACCCCACGCGGCCGCTCAACGGTCTTCAACACCTCATCGACGCGCGCCGCCGAAGGGCCCGTTTGAAGCCATCTGTAGAAGCTCTCAAGATCCTCAGGCGAACCTTCAGCCCACACCTCGACATCGCCGTCCTCCGTATTTCGCACCCACCCTGTAAGTCCAAGACGCTCAGCACGCATCACCGCCGACATCCGAAACCCTACGCCCTGCACCTCACCCTTCACAACCGCATGAAACGCCTGCATTTCGTGCCCCACTCTCACGATTTGTCTTCTTTAAGAATACTACGAAAGAGAGCGTGCGGGGAGATCGTTCCAGGCCACCGCGACGGAGCAATCTATCGTACGACGATTGAGCCTAGAATACTTGACTATTTATATCAAATAAATTAACAATACTATAGAAAACTTAATTAATTTTCTATATATTATAAAAATTACATTATTCGGGAGTGGCCTCATGCCTGAACATAAAACCTTCGCGCTGAAGGGAATGACCTGTGCGGCCTGCGTCGCAGCGAACGAACGCGCAGTCGGTAAAATCAAGGGCATCGCTAGAGTATCGGTGAACCTCGCGACCGAGCGGATGGATGTCGACTTCGATCCTTCCGAGACGAATGTCGAACAAATCGAAGCTGCGGTAAAGAAAGCCGGCTATGAGGCTGAGCTTCTAGAGCAGCCAGCATCCGCTCCACTTCCCACATATGAAGCGTACGGCTGGAAGCGCTTCACGATATCGGCTGTCTTTACGGGCATTCTGCTCTACATCGCGATGGGAACTATGGTAGGTGCGCCAATTCCCGGCTTTATGGATCATCGAATGCACCCGCTGACCTTCGCCCTCATTCAGCTTATCCTCCTCATTCCTATCCTCGTTGCAGGCAAGTCTTTTTATGTCCACGGTTTTAAGTCCCTTTTCAACTTGTCTCCTAATATGGACAGCCTCATCGCGATCGGCACGAGCTCCGCGATTCTCTACAGTCTCTATTCGATCTCGATGATCATCGGTGGCGCCCATGAGGCGAGTATGCAGCTCTACTTCGAAACCGCAGGCACCATCATCACCCTCATCATGCTCGGCAAGAACCTCGAATCGAGCTCGAAGCGACGGACCTCCGAGGCTGTGCGTAAGCTCATGAAGCTGCGCCCTACCACCGCGACCATCCTTGAAGGCGATGTCGAAAGAAAGGTGCCTATCGACGCCGTCAAACCGCGCGACAGGCTTCTCGTGCGGGCAGGCGAGCGCATTCCCGTAGACGGCAGAGTTCAGAGCGGCATTTCGAGTGTCGATGAATCGATGCTTACCGGCGAGAGCATTCCCGTAGAAAAATCCACCGACGCCACGCTCTACAGCGGTACCATGAACCTCAATGGTTCGCTCGTGATGATCGCGGAAAAGGTCGGCGAAGAGACCACTCTCGCCAAGATCATCCACCTCGTCGAAGAAGCACAGAGCACGAAAGCCCCCATCGCCCGACTCGCGGATCAGGTTTCCGCGATTTTCGTGCCCACAGTCATGGGCATCGCGCTCGTATCGGCTTTTGCATGGATCATTGCAGGCCACACGATCACCTTTGCGCTGACGGTATTCGTCTCGGTGCTGACTATCGCCTGCCCCTGCGCTCTCGGCCTCGCCACGCCTACCGCGGTCATGGTCGGCACCGGCAAAGCGGCAGAGCTCGGCATTCTCATCAAATCCGGCGAGGCGCTGGAGACCGTGCATAGGGTCCACATGGTTCTCTTCGATAAAACGGGTACCATCACAAAGGGCAAGCCCGAACTCACCGATGTCACTGCTCTGCCTGGCCACTCTTCCGATGACGTGCTCAGATTCGCGGCGATGGCGGAAGTCATGTCCGGCCACCCCTTGGCCGACGCCGTCGTGGCGGGCGCGCGAGCGCGCGGCATCAGCCTCGCGCTACCCGACAGTGTCAAAACCATCCCCGGCAAAGGCATCATCGCCGACAACCCCTCGGTGGCAGTCGGCAATGCCGCGCTCGCCGAATCCTTCGGCGCTCCGATTTCG
Source organism: uncultured Treponema sp. (assembly GCA_964466815.1). GTDB lineage: Bacteria > Spirochaetota > Spirochaetia > Treponematales > Rectinemataceae > Rectinema. The sequence continues at coordinate 12,734 of CAYXOW010000045.1, read as the reverse complement.
GAGCGCGCGCCCGCCCTTCTCGGGGAAGCGCGGCGCCTCGCGGGCCAGGGCAAAACCCCCATGTACGTTTTCCACGACGGCGAACCGATCGGTCTCCTTGCGGTCGCAGATCAGGCCCGTCCAGAGTCCAAGGCCGAAGTTGCGGCTCTTAAAAAACTCGGCATTGAAGTCGCGATGGTAACTGGCGACAGCAGAACAACTGCGGATGCGATCGCCGCGGAAGTCGGCATCACCGAAGTCTACGCCGAGGTGTTGCCCTCCGAGAAAGCGTCGATCGTCAAACGCATACAGGCTTCGGGCAAAAAAATTGCAATGATCGGCGACGGCATCAACGACGCGCCAGCTCTCGCGCAGGCCGACGTCGGCATTGCGGTGGCCGCCGGCACCGACATCGCCATGGAAAGCGCGGATATCGTTCTCATGCACAACAACATCTGCGACGTGTCTACAGCGATCCATCTCTCGCGCCAGGTGATCAAGAATATCAAGCAGAACTTATTCTGGGCGTTCGGCTACAATGTGCTCGGCATTCCTATCGCGGCTGGTTTACTCTACATTTTCGGCGGCCCGCTTCTCTCGCCGATGTTCGCAGCCGCCGCAATGTCGCTGAGTTCAGTTTCCGTCGTCACCAACGCCCTGAGGCTGAAGGGCTACCACAAACCGGACAGTTCCTGCTGAACCACTTTTGATCCCACTGCGGGAAAGACGTATACTATAGATAAGGATGTATTTATTTACATCCGAGAACAACGTGAACGAATGGTTTCGTGGGACATATCACGAGAGAATTTTTTAAAGGAGATTACGACCATGAGAAAGTTATTAAAGATCGAAGGCATGAGCTGCGGCCACTGCGTAATGCATGTCCAGTCTGCCCTGGAGGATGTACCTGGCGTCAAATCAGCTAAAGTCGATCTTCTCGAGCGACAGGCCCTCGTCGATGGCGAAGTACTCGACGATCAGGCACTTCGCGCCGCCGTCTCCAACGCTGGATATCGTGTGGTTCAGATCATCCCGTAACCAACAAAAAGGGCTGCCGATTTCTTGTGGCAGCCCCCCAAATTTTCATGCTTCAGCGAAACGCTTTTACATCCTATTTTTATCAATGCGGTACATCCTTAAGCCGAATGAGCTCAGGACTTGAATTCTCCCCTTCAGCGATTTTCAATTCTTCAAGAAGTTCTTTTCCCCGTCGCGAGAGTCTCGATGGCACCTTTACGAACACTTTAATGTAGAGATCACCGCGCTTGTTCCCTGCAATCGGCACGCCCTCGTCGCGCACGCGCAGGAGTTTCCCGTTCTGTGTTCCTGCGGGAATCTGCACCGATATCTTGTGCCCATCCAAAGTATTGATCACAACCTCGCCGCCGAGAGCAGCAGTCACAAAATCGACATAGACCGCACAGTAGAGGTCGTTGTCCTGTCGCTCGAACACTTCATGCGGACGCACGTGAATAAATACATGGAGATCGCCAGGCGGGCCGCCATTCGACCCCGCGTTGCCTTGACCAGGAACCGTGACGCGCCTTCCATCTTCCACGCCGGCGGGAATGGTGACACGAATTTTTTGTTTCTTTTTCACGACGCCAGATCCGCCGCAGTCGGGGCAGGGGTTCTCGATCACCGTACCCTCGCCATGACAGACGGGGCAGGGCTGCGAAATCGCAAAGAAACCCGAACTTCTGCGCACTTGCCCTGTGCCCTTGCACATCGAACACACTTTTCGGCCCTGGCCATCGCGCGACCCCGTTCCACCGCAGGTTTTGCACACATCATCGTGAGTGTACGATATCTCTATCGTCGTTCCGAATATTGCCTTTTCGAACGGTAGCTCAATGTCATAGCGCAGGTTGGCGCCTCGATTGACGCGAGTGCCGCCTCGCTGCTGATTTGCATCGCCGAAGATCGATCCGAAAATCGATGAGAAGTCTCCAAATCCGCTAAAGAGATCCTCAAAATCGTGGAAAACATTCGAGTAATCTTGCTGAGCGCCACCGCCCATTCCTTCGACGCCGGCAAATCCAAATTGATCGTATGCCTGGCGCTTCTGATCGTCACCAAGAACTTCATACGCTTCGGTAGCTTCTTTGAACTTTTCTTCTGCGGCCTTATCACCTGGATTCTTGTCTGGGTGATATTGGATTGCGAGCCGTCTGTAGGCTTTTTTAATATCGTCTTTCGTGGCGGTTTTGGGTACACCGAGCACTTCGTAATAATCACGTTTAGCCACTGCCGACCATCCTCTCAATGAGCGAAAAGGCGACTGAGACAAAGCTCAGTCGCCCCCCGTCGTATGAATTTACTTATTTATCGTCGTCGACGACTTTGTAGTCGACATCATCGGCATTCTGAGTCTTGTCGCTCGAGTCGTCAGAGGCGCTCTGAGCGCCGCCACTGCCGGCGCTGCCGGAACCACCCGCCTGACCGCTCTGGGACGCGGAAGCCTGCTTGTAAAGTTCTTCCGAGAGCTTGTAGGAAGCCTGCTTAAGGGCTTCGGTCTTCTGTTTGATGAGTTCGGTGTCCTTGCTTTCCATCGAGGACTTTAGGTCCTTAATGGCCATCTCGACCGCCGACTTCTCTGCAGGTCCAATCTTGTCGCCGACTTCTTTGAGCGATTTTTCGGTTGTGTAGATCAGAGAATCCGCTTCATTGCGGGCGTCGATACGCTCACGCTCGCGCTTGTCTTCTTCGGCGTGAGCCTCAGCTTCTTTGACCATCCTGTCGATCTCACTATCGTTGAGGCCGCTCGATGCCTCGATGCGTATCTTCTGCTCCTTACCGGTGCCGAGATCCTTCGCCGAGACGTGCACGATACCGTTCGCGTCGATATCGAAAGTTACCTCGACCTGCGGTACTCCGCGTGGCGCAGGAGGAATTCCCACGAGATCGAATCTTCCGAGCGTGCGGTTTTGGGCGGCCATCTCACGCTCGCCCTGAAGCACGTGGATCGAGACTGCGGTCTGACCGTCGGCTGCCGTCGAGAAAATCTGGCTCTTGCGGCAGGGAATCGTGGTGTTGCGCGGAATAAGGCGTGTAAAGACTCCGCCGAGTGTCTCGATGCCGAGCGAAAGCGGCGTGACGTCGAGAAGAAGTACATCTTTCACTTCGCCGCCGAGGATGCCGCCCTGAATAGCCGCGCCAACCGCGACCGCTTCATCCGGGTTCACGCCCTTGGACGGCTCTTTGCCGAAGATCTCGCGCACCATCTGCTGGACGCGCGGCGTGCGGGTCGAACCACCGACGAGGATCACCTCATCGATCTGTGCAGCGGTGAGGCCGGCATCGGCGAGCGCTTTCATGCACGGCTCGCGGGTGCGCTCGATGAGGTCCATGCACATCTGCTCGAAGCGCGCCCTCGTGAGGGTCTTCTGGAGGTGCTTGGGTCCCGTCGCGTCTGCGGTGATAAAGGGTAGGTTGACCTCGGTCTGCTGCATGTTGGAGAGCTCGATCTTCGCCTTTTCGGCAGCTTCGCGGAGGCGTTGGAGGGCCATACGATCCTGAGAAAGATCGATCCCCGTGTCGTTCTTGAACTCATCTACGAGCCACTGCATAACGCGCCTGTCGAAGTCGTCGCCACCCAGGTGGGTGTCGCCATTCGTGGACTTGACTTCGAACACACCTTCGCCGAGCTCGAGGATGGAGATACCGCCACCGAGATCGTACACGGCGATGGTTTTCTCTTTCTTCTGATCCTTGTTGAAGCCGTACGCGAGGCTCGCGGCGGTCGGCTCATTGATGATGCGCTTCACTTCGAGACCTGCGATGCGGCCGGCATCTTTCGTAGCTTGGCGCTGGGAGTCGTTGAAGTATGCAGGAACGGTGATGACAGCCTCAGTGACCGGTTCGCCGAGATAATCTTCGGCGGTCTTCTTCATCTTCTGGAGGATAAAGGCACTGATCTCCTGCGG
>CAYXOW010000045.1:7173-8816 GCA_964466815.1 uncultured Treponema sp. | reverse complement strand
CTTGTCGCCAGCTTGAACACGGACATCGTTGCCGTTGTCGGTGACCTTGTAGGGCACCATTTTTATTTCATTGAGCACTTCGCTGTAGCGTCGCCCCATAAAGCGCTTGATCGAGAAAATTGTATTCTCCGCATTAGTGATCATCTGGTTCTTGGCAGGCTGACCGACGACCCTCTCACCCTTCGCGGTGAATCCGACGATCGACGGTGTCGTACGCTGCCCTTCAGAGTTGGCGATAACAAGGGGCTCGCCGCCTTCCATGACCGCGACGCAAGAGTTGGTTGTTCCCAAATCTATGCCGATAATCCTTCCCATATTCCATTCTCCTTATGTATTACCTTTCAAAATTAATAAAATTGATCGTACTAAAGCAAATCAGCCCTGCTGCTGCGGCTCGCCATCTTCATCTGCCGAGGCCTCGCCTTTAGGGGTACCTGACGGTGCAGCCGCGTTTTCGGGTGCAGGCATCGTCACTTTTACCTTTGCGGTGCGGATAACGCGCTCGTGCAGTTTGTAGCCAGGCATAAATTCCTGAGTGACCGTCGGCTCCACGACATCGATCTTCTGGAAGCGCAGCGACAGGGCGTGATCCCTGGTCGGAAAACATCGCCTCATGCAGGTGTGGATCGAAGATATTGTTCTTCGATTCGTATTTCGCGAGCCCATATTTGTTGGAAAGCGTGTCGTACAGTCTCTTCTGAATGAGCTGAATGCCATCCGCGACTTTTTCCGCATCTGATTTGTGCTGCGCGACAGCTTCGAGCGACCGATCCAGATCGTCGAGGACGGGAATCAGGTCCGCAAGAAGCGTCGATACCGCATACTGCTGGAACTCTTCTTTTTCTTTGACGACGCGCTTGCGAAAGTTCACCTGTTCGGCGAGCGTACGAAGATATTTATCGTTCAGCTCCGCAAGCTGCGCTTTGAGCAGCTCGATTTCCGCGTGAGCAGCAGCCAGACGCGCCTCAGGCGTAGAGACTGCGCCGGCCTGATTTTCGTGGGCTCCTTCAGCGCCTGGTTGCGCTTCGACTTCAGGCACCAGAGATTGACTCACATTCTCCTGCGATTGATCCTGAGGTCGACTCTGAGCTTGTTCTTGTTGTGGCGCGTGATTCATCGCTTCCGATGATTCGCCCTTTTCATGTTTGTGCTTGGACATTGTTCACCTTGACTGGAAAATATTCATCTGTGGTTGTGCTACATGAAAATACTAACGAAAAATGAAGATCGTCAATACAAATGCAAGGACATCGCACACAATTTTTTCAGTCTCGCGCGCGAGGGATGCGCGATACCTCGTCTACCTTGACTTTCATGAAAAGTGATTTACATTTATTCGTAGGAGGATGAGCATTGCAGACACAACAACGGCCGGTCCTCGCGCAACAGCAACAGCTTAGACTCAGCCCTCGCATGCTGCAAGCTATCCGACTGCTCGCGCTTCCGCTGCAGGAACTCACCGAACAGATCCACCAGGAGCTGGAAGAGAACCCAGCACTCGAGCTTCTCTCCGAGAACGGCGAAGTGTCGCTCGATGTCATGGAAGCAAGCATCGATTCTCCGAGCAACGAAGACTCACTGCGCGAAGCCGAATATTCCGACGATGCCTTCGGATTCAATACTGAAGAAAACGATCACAACGC
>CAYXOW010000045.1:6038-7151 GCA_964466815.1 uncultured Treponema sp. | reverse complement strand
CATCGCTGTAGAAGAGTCTCTCCAGGAGCATCTCATCAGCCAGCTGGGACTGCTTCCTCTCAGTGAAGCGGAGCGACGAATCGCCGAACGTGTCATTCAAAACCTGGATGAGAATGGGTTTCATCTGGTACCGCCACGCGAAGTATGCCCAACATGCGACGAGGAAACACTGAACCGGATTCTCGGTTTGCTTCAGCGACTCGATCCACCTGGTACCTGCACTTCCGATTTTAAAGAGAGCCTCATTGCGCAGGCAGTCATTTCATCGAACACACCGCCCAAAACAATCGAGGTTCTTTCGAATCACTTCGAGAGCCTGCAGGCCCGCAATCGCGCAGCCATAAAAAAAGCGCTTAACCTCGACGACCGGCAGCTCGACAGGATCATCAACTTCATAAAGACACTCAATCCTTTTCCAGGACGTTCCTTTTCGAGAACGCGGACGCGCTATATTGTTCCCGATTTGGCCATGTGGCTCGAAGATGGCGAGATACAAGTTCGCCTCAACGACGAAACAGTGCCAAAGCTCGGCATAAACAGGTTGTACAGCGAACTTGCGGCTCGTACCACCCGAGGTGAGGCTGAAAAATTCGCACGCGAGAGAGTCGAGAACGCTCGCTTCTTCATCGACAGCATCTACAGACGCAACGAAACGCTTCTGAAAACGGCCGTCGCAATAGCGCACGCTCAGAAGAAGTTTTTCTTAGAAGGACCCAAGGCGATGAAGCCTCTTTCGCTCAAAGAAATCGCCGACAAGATCGGAGTGCATGAGGCGACCGTTTCGCGCGTCGTCAACGGCAAGTATGTGCAGACCGACTGGGGAACCTTCGAGCTTCGGCGTTTCTTCACCAACGCAGTCAATCAAGAGAGCGGAAAAACCACTTCGAAAGAGGGGGTAAAGGCGGAGGTCGCCCAAATACTGCATGAGTTGGAAAAGAGCGGCAAAAAAATATCGGACCGCCTCATTTCTGAAATCCTCGCCCAAAAGGGCATTACCATTGCCCGACGGACGGTGGCGAAATATCGCGGAGAGCTCGGAAAGTAGCCGAAACCGCGAACATCACGCATGGCGTAGCCATTGCGAACATGCACTCTGTGGAGGTCATTATGAAC
>CAYXOW010000045.1:3258-5998 GCA_964466815.1 uncultured Treponema sp. | reverse complement strand
ACCCGTAAGTTCTTCGATCTTAGCGATCAAAGCAGACAGTACCTTACTATGAAAGTCGGACGGATCGATTACGCCAAGGATATGATCGTCGATCTCCTCTTTGTGTTTACCAAAGATGCCGGACAGTTCCGTCTGGAGGTAACCGCCAATTTCCGATGGGGAAAACAGGCGCACATCGTCGAAACTTCTCCCGATCTCAACGCGGGGATCGATGTAACGCGCGCGGATCTGGATCGGAACCTCGATAAACTCGATCAGAAAGTTGTAAAAGAAAAAGAGAAGATACAGGAAAAAAAGTAATCCACCACGTAGCTCCACGGCGGCTCTTCATGCGAGCAGGTGGCCTTGCAAGCCATAAAAGGCTTGACCTTAAGAGGTTGGCCATACCAGACTGCCTTTGCGGTCAGCAGAGAGCCGCCATTTTTATTTGATTTACGTCCGCGCCCAGATGCGCTAGGATGATACTGTGAAAGATCAAGAACCTGTCAATTTTACCGTGCTCGACCTGCTCAGCCTCGATTTAAAAGAGCAAAACGACCTGAAGTTGCGCTGTATTGCCGGCAGAGCGGGCTTGAGCCGCGAAATCATCGTACCGGATCTCAATCGGCCTGGACTTGCCCTTGCTGGATTCTATGATGCCTTCGCCGTGGAACGACTTCAGATATTCGGGCGCGGCGAAAACGCCTACATCAAAAAGATCGAGGAAGACGGAGTCGCAGCATCGATCTACGAAAAACTCTTCTCTTATAAGATTCCTTGCTGCATTTTTACTAACAACTTGCAGCCAACCGAACATTTTGTGAAAGCCGCCGATGCGGCAAGCTGTCCGATCCTCATCACCGAACTGAGCTCTGTAGAGTTTTCGATCCGGGTAATTCGAATACTCCACGATATATTCGCGCCGAAAATCGTGATGCACGGCGTACTCGTCGAGGTGTTCGGAATCGGCATACTGCTGATCGGCGAATCGGGTGTCGGCAAGAGCGAGACAGCGCTCGCCCTCATCGAGCGAGGACACAGGCTCGTCGCCGACGATGTGGTCGAGATACGTTGCCTCAACGGATCGCTTCTCATGGGCCAAGGCACGAATAAGGTCATCGGTCACCACATGGAGATTCGCGGTCTCGGCATCATCAATGTGACACACCTCTTCGGCGTAGGCGCGATCCGCGATAAAAAACAGATACAGCTCGTCATTCAGCTCGAAGATTGGGACCCGAACAAGGTCTACGACCGTATCGGTATGGACGAAATGACGATGGAAATACTCGAAGTGAATGTGCCGAAACTCGAGATCCCCGTCAGGCCCGGGCGAAACATTCCCATCATCATCGAAACCGCCGCGATGAACGAGCGGCTTAAAAAAATGGGCTATCACAGCGCGAGAGAGTTCAATCAAAACATACTCCGCTGGCTCGAAAGCGAAAGCGCGCGGACGATGTACTTTACGCGCGACGATTACTGAGTGTGAGCTCGACTCATTGAATGCCGAGGAATTTCCGGAGTAGTATACCTAGCATAAGTAATGCCGAAAAAACCTTTTGGGAGCCTCTATGGTAGAGCTTGAAACGACAATAAAGAACCGCGCCGGCATCCATGCGCGCCCGTCCGCGCTCATTGCGCAAACCTCAATAAAATTCGCTTCGCGCATCTATCTAGTGAAGTCTGGCAACCGCATCAACGCAAAATCCATCATGGGCATCATCACCCTCGCGGCGAGCTTCGGAACCAAGATTAAAATAATTGCCGATGGCCCCGACGAACAGCAGGCTGCCGAAGCGCTCAAGATGCTCTTTGAATCGGGATTCAACGAAGAACTCGGCTAAGAGGGCTTGCGTATTCGCAAAATCTGTGCTGTATACTATACATGAGTACAGGAGCCCGCATTGAAAGACCTTACCGCGCGTCAAAAAGAGATTCTCGGCTTCATCCACGAGTACATCCAAACCAACAACTATCCGCCCACCGTGAGAGAAACCGCGCGCGCGTTCTCGATTTCGGTCAAAGGCGCTTATGACCACCTCAAAGCCCTCGAAAAAAAAGGCTGTATTAAAACTTCAGAGAAGCGATCGCGATCCATCGAACTCGTAACCCCTCCCGAAGACGACACGCCCGTCGTGCAGATCCCGCTGCTAGGCGAAATCGCCGCGGGCAAACCCATTTTTGCCGATGAAAATTTCGAGCGGACTATCGCGATTCCCTCGGATCTCATCGCCAATCGAGTTCCGCACTTTGCGCTGAAAGTGAAGGGCGACAGCATGATCGGCGCAGGTATTCTCTCAGGTGATGTCGCGATTATCGAGCAAACGGAAGTTGCGAAAAACGGCGACATCGTGGTCGCGCTCCTCGAAGAGAACGTCACGCTCAAACGATTCTATATCGAAAACAATCGCTACCGGCTACAGGCCGAAAATCCGCACTACGCACCTATCTTCACACAGGATCTGAGAATACTCGGTAAACTCCGCGGCATCTACAGGAGCTATTGAGTTCATGGCCGATGCGCGCATTCCTCCTGTGTGGATCCTCACGGGACCGGAAGTCGGGCTGAAGGAAGCCTTCGTCGCAGACATCGTGGCCAAGGCGCGCACGCTTGGAGAAGACGAACCGGAGCGGCATAAGCTCTATGCGGGAGACGCCGAGGTCGCCGATGCGCTCGGCTTACTCCAGAACTCATCGCTTTTTGCTTCGTGGGTGATCGTCGAGTTCCGCAATATCGACCAGCTTAGCCAGAAGGCTG
>CAYXOW010000045.1:0-3210 GCA_964466815.1 uncultured Treponema sp. | reverse complement strand
AATATTGTGCAGCGCCCGCCGACCAGACTGTGCTTTTGCTCGAGACCGAGAGCTACTCGGTACCGAAACCGCTGGAAAAACAGGTGCCCTCGGACTGCCGCAAAACGTTTTTCGAAATGTTCGAGAGTGAGCTCGCGGGGTGGATACGCCGCGAGCTGAGAAGCGAAGAGCTCTCCGCGGACCCGGAGGCGATAGACGCGCTACTCGAACTTGTGCCGCACGACACGGCGTAGCTGAGGGCGGCGTGCCTCATTTTGAGCTCGAGCTTCGCGCGCGGAAGCGCGCTCTCGGCATCCGATGTCGAGGCTGCCATCCTGCGCTCAAAGCCCGAGGACGCATTCAGCCTCTTCGATAGAATAAGCCAGGGGGAACTCGAAACCGCCCTCGAAGTGCTCGACAGCGTGCTCGACGCGCGGCGCGGCGACGGCAACCAGATCATCGCGGCCCTCGTCTGGAGCTTCAGGCGCCTCGGGCGCATTGCCGACGCACTCTCCCTCGGCGAGCGCTTCGAAGAAGTCTGCCTCCGCGAACAGGCACGCTCAAAAACCGTACAGCGCCAGCTCCGCGCCGCGCTGCAGCGCTATACCCCAGATGACATACGCGCCATCATCGTGGCGCTCTCCGAGACCGAAGCGGCTATACGCGGTCCGCTCGGGTCAGCCTTTGAGCGGCAATTGCTGCATCTCCTCATTACTTCTATAATCACCAAAAAAGGACGGGGACTCGCGGCAGCCGGCTGGAGCGAACGCGGACTCTATCCCCAATTCTGAACGTAGGACACGATATGCCACAGACAGTGAGAACCATTCAACTCGGCGAGAGAACCATCATTCTCGTTGGAACCGCCCACATCTCCAAAGAGAGCATCGAAGAGGCCAAAGCGACCATCCAGGAACAGCAACCGCAGCGTGTCTGCGTCGAAATCGACATGGGTCGCTACCAATCCATCAAGCAAGAGAGCCGCTGGGAGAGCCTCGACATCATCAAGGTCCTGAAGGAAGGCAAGGGCTTTCTACTCCTGGCGAATCTGGCGCTCGCGGGCTTTCAGAAGCGGCTCGGAGCGGATCTCGGCACAAAACCAGGTGAGGAAATGCTCGCCGCAATCCAGACCGCCGACGAGATGGGCATACCATGGTCGCCGATCGACCGCGAAGTTCAACTCACGCTCAAGCGCGCTTGGGCCAAGTCGAACTTTTGGAACAAATCGAAGCTCCTCGCCAGCCTCGTCGAGTCAGCCTTTTCGCGCGAAAAACTGAGCAAAGACGATCTCGAGAAACTGAAAGAGGGTAATGAGCTCGAACACATGATGCGCGAGATGGCAGAATATATGCCCTCGGTGAAGGAAGTCCTGATCGACGAACGCGACCGCTACCTCGCAACGAAAATTTTCATGACCACTGAACAGAAGGTGATTGCCGTAGTAGGAGCGGGACACATGAACGGCATCGAAATGTGGCTCGGAAAACTCTCCCGGGGCGAGGCGCGGGCCGATGTCGCGGATATCGAGGCTATGCCGCAGCCGGGTTGGTTCGCCAAGTCGGCGGGATGGCTCATTCCGGCCATCATCGTCGCCCTGATCGTGCTTGGATTTTTTCGCGCTGGGGGCCAGGCGAGCCTGACCATGGTTGTCCGGTGGATACTCCTAAACGGGTCACTGGCGGCGCTCGGATCGCTCTTGTGCCTCGCCCACCCGCTCACGATACTCGGATCGTTTCTGCTCGCGCCTGTGGCGACGCTCAATCCCGTGCTCGCGATCGGCCTCTTCGCCGCCGTCATCGAGGCGCACTTCAGGAAGCCAACCGTAGCCGACGCCGAGACCCTCGCGGACGATGTCACAAGTTTCAAAGGCTTCTACAAGAACCGGATCAGCCACATTCTCCTCGTGTTCTTTATGTCGAGCATCGGGGGAATGATCGGAAACTTCATTGCGCTGCCGGTGCTGGCCTCGAAAGTGATCGGGTAGGCGGTCTTCGGCGCGAGATGCCCGGGCGTAAAATAGCCTGGCATGCGGAGTTGAGTCGGTGCGCACTGGCGCGGCTGGGCGAGTATCAGCTCAACGCGGCCTGCACCATCTCGGTGAGCGCCGGCATGAGCTGTTTTTTGCGTGAGAGCACATCCTTCAGCATATATACGCCCTGCTGCTGCATCGGATAACTGAGGTACGTGTAGAATTCGTGCTCGGCGCTAATGTAGAGGAGACTCTCGAGCTTCGTGATGTCGGTGGCCATGAGGGCCGCGAGGTAGGCGCCGGTTTCCGCGCGGATGCGCGCAAGCCCCTCGAGCACCTCTTCCTGACGCGCAAGAAGCTCCTGCGAGCTCGTCAGCTCGATTTGACTCACCGTGAGCTTCTTCCCCTGCACCTCATACTCTTTTCGGTCCATCCGCAGCAGCTGGTCGATGGGCAAACGCGCGGCGAGCGAAGCCGAGGCCATGATGTCGCGCCCCACTTCCTCAATTGAAAGATCCGTGATGCTCGCCAGATAGTCCGCCATCTCGCGGTCGACATCGGTCGTCGTAGCCGATTTGAGCACGAGGGTATCCGAGAGGATGCCGCAGAGAAGGATCGAAGCGATGCTCTTGTCGAGCGGCGTCTTTGTCTCCTGGTACATCGAAGCGACAATGGTGCTGGTCGATCCGACGACGCGGTTGATGAAGGTGATCGGGTAGGCGGTCGAGAAGGTCCCGATGCGGTGGTGATCGATCACCTCGAGGATGCAGTAGTTTTGAATACCGTCGACTGCCTGACTGAACTCGTGGTGGTCGACGAGAATGAGCTCGATGTTGGGCTCGCGTATGAGATCGCCCTCGGTGAGAAGCCCGAGAACGCGCTGATTTTCGTCGACGATGGGAACCGCGCGCGCAGAGGAAGCCGAAATCGCGTGTTTGGCAGTCTTCATGAAATCGCGGGGGCCAAGCGGTGCGACTGAAGTGTCCGCTACGCTCGTCACCGGCGTCGAGTAAAGCGCGAGCAGCGATGTCGACGAGGTGTCGTAGGACGAAATGAGCACCGCGACGCCCTTCGCTTCGGCAAGGTGGGCGATCTCCTTCGAAGGGATAAAACCGTTCGTGATGATAAGCGCGCGCACGCCCGCAGCGATGGCGGTGCGCATCACTTCCTCGCGGTCGCCGACGAGGACGACCTTGTTGTGTGCGGGCTCGGAAGAGATGTAGTCCTTGAAGCGCTCATCCGAGAGCGAGGCGACGACGATG
>CAYXOW010000044.1:14584-15782 GCA_964466815.1 uncultured Treponema sp. | reverse complement strand
GGCCGCTTCGACGCTCGGGAGCGCGGCGAGAAGGCGCACTGCGTCGATCGTGCTCCATATTTCGCCTACCGGTTCGCCCGTTGCGATATGGTCGATCACGATCCCCTCCTCCACCGGTTTGATGCCGACCTTGTACTCGGGTTTGCGCGTCTCCTGCGTGTGAGCCTCGTGGACAAAATCGTCGATAAAAGTGCGCTTTTCCGCGAACTGGCCTTCGAAATCCTCACCGATGCTGCCCGAGAGCATCGCAATTTCGGTGATGCGCGTCCAATAGCCATTGATCGACTGGCCGTCCCAGCCGTTGAGAGGGAGGTAGAATGGAATTGTCGGGGAATTGCGGTCACGCGGGAGGGGGTGGTAGAAACGGCAACCCTCCGGCAGCTTGCCGATGAACTCTTTCCTGAAGGTGACGGCTTGGCGCAGGTAAGGAGCACGCTCGAGGACTGCCTCTCCCATGCGCTCGAGCTGGAGGCGGGTGAAGTACCAGATGGGGGCGACCTTGGCCTGCGCGAGGTACTCTTCAATTGATTCGAAGACCCGAACGCTGTAGCCGTTGGCTTTCATCCTATCGACATAGTACGACGGCATCGAGAGAAGCTCAGGGGCGATGAGGTCGACCTCAACATCGCGAAATACACGCAGCCCATCGGCCTTAGAGTGAACGGTGCGACCATGGTAAAGATCGCCAGCCATCGCGATGTGGATGTGCCCGTCATTCCATTTGAGCTGCTCGAGAAAAGAGAATTCGTCGAGGAACTCCTGTGTAGGGTGCTCATGCTTACCGTCGCCTGCGTTGATGAAAGACGGCTTCGGTTTGCCCGTCAGCGCCGCGTAATCGGTGAATGCCTCGTCGAGTCGCGCGCAGACGCCCTCGAGTTTGGTGCGGAGAATGAAGCAGGATTCGCCGGAGTAGCCAAAGAGCATCTTGACCGCATCGGTGATGGACTCATTCTTATTGAAGGAGCTTGTGGCGGCGTCGAATACATTGACGCGCGCGCCGAGAAATTTACCCGCATTGCGGAATGACTCCCGTGTCCGGGTCGAGTTCTCCATGAAAATGAGATATACCTGGTAGTCGAGGTCATTGATGCGAAACTTTGAGACATCGCCGCCCGATATCGCAGCTTCCTTCAGCTCTCTCGTTTTGCGGTAGAGATATCGCTGCTCGTCGAGCGAAAGGTCATTCACCACCGAGATC
>CAYXOW010000044.1:11815-14571 GCA_964466815.1 uncultured Treponema sp. | reverse complement strand
GCCTTTGAAAGGACCATTGCGGGTCATCACTTCCTCCTTAAAAGAATAGTGATCCCGCAGGGCGGGATCTATTGTGCATCCCGAACGAGACGAGCGACGGCTTCCAGTCGCCCTGTCTGCGGATAAAAATCGTACAGCGAGATGGCCTCGATCAACCAACCTCGATTTTTCAAATCCCTGAGATCTCGCGCAAGGCTTGCATGGTCGCAACTCACGTACACGAGCGAATTCGCCGTTGCACCACCGAGCCACGAACGGACTTCGGGGCCCAACCCGGTGCGCGGTGGATCCACCACAATGCGGTCGAAGGCGTACTTTGCACGCGGTGTTCTGATCCACCGCTCGACCGAAATGTCGGAAAAGTGAATGTGCGCCTGTACCCCGCGAAGATTTATCCTCGCCGCTTCCACCGAAGCGCTCTCGCTCTCCACGCACTCGACCGCCTCGAAGCTATCCGCGAGAAAGAGCGAGAATAACCCCGCGCCGCTGTACAGATCGAGCGCGGCGCTTCCGACCGTCCCGACCCCGCCAATCCTACCGCTTTTCCCGCGGCCGACACCGGTTCGGCTCCCCACCCCAGCGATTTCGCGCTCGATGAGCTTCTCGAGCATTCCAAGGTTGCTCTGAAAAAAGTGCCCCGTGGGAAACTGAAACTCTTTACCGTGCACCGCGGCGCGGGCGTACCTGTCCTTGCCTTCGATGTAGACGCGTTCATCCTGTCCAAAAACCGTAAACCGCGATCGGTCGCCTATCAGCGCGGAAAGGGCCCGGTACGGATTCGCCTTTCGGTTCTCTGAAGAGAGCCATCGATCGAGCACGGGAACGAGTGTGGGGCAGCGCGGCGTTTTTACTACATCGCGAGTGTTCGCCTGGGTAAAACCGAGCGCACCGTCGCTCGTCGCATGTATTTGAGTCCGGTTGCGGTATCCATAGGGCTCAGCCCCATAGATGGGCAACTCGCCAGGTTCGAACCCACCAATTCGCTCGAAGACTTCTCGAGCCGCGCTCTGCTTATACGCTTTCTGAGCCGAATATTCGATGTGTTGAAGCGCACAGCCTCCACAAATGCCAAAAAGCGGACAAGGAGCCTCGACTCGGTGCGGCGAAGGCACCTCAACGCTTAAAAGCCTCGCGCGGGAAAAGCTCGAGTGATCTTCGATAATCTCAGCGTGGACAACTTCTTCTGGGATCGTGTAGGGGATGAAAACGGCTTTGCCTTCGGAAAATGCGATACCATCGCCATGAGAAGAGAGTTTTTCAACCCTGAGGGCGCGTGTATCGGAAGCCATGGGACACGCACAATGTAGCTGATCCGCGCAGTTTTCGCAACTGGGTTTGCATATCCGCGACAAACTTGAAAGAACGATTGTTTTCAGCTCAGTCTCCGGATATATTCAATAGTATGAGTATTACATTTCGATCGCTCGGTGCGGCGGAAGAGGTCACCGGTTCAAAGCATCTATTAGAAGTCGACTCGACACGAGTGCTCGTCGATTGCGGTGCATTCCAAGGAAAGCGCGCCGAATCTGACGAAAAGAATAGAGCATTGCTCGGCGACGAAGTCGATCCGGCTTCGATCGATGTGCTCGTGCTCACGCATGCGCACTACGATCACTGCGGCCTCGTACCCTACCTCGTCAAGAAGGGTTTTAAAGGATCGATCTATTCGACCTCCGCCACACGGGATCTCGCGAATCTCATCATGACGGACTCTGCGCACATCCAAGAGCGCGATGCCGAGTACCTCACGAAACAAGCACAAAAGAAAAACGAAAAGTTCGACTGGAAGCCGCTTTTCGACGACTTCGATGTCATCCGCGCGATGGATCAATTTGTTACCGTAAGCTATCACCGTCCTCTCACAATCGCGGATGGGATTCAGCTCGAATTTCTTGATGCCGGACACATTCTCGGTTCGGCTTTCGCGCGCATTACCGTGAAGGATAAGGAAGGGAACAGCGCCGTCCTCGGTTTCTCGGGCGACCTCGGCCGAAAAGATAAACCGATCATCAAGGATCCCGATTGTCTCGACGGTATCGACATTCTCCTCCTCGAGAGCACCTACGGCAATCGTCTCCACGCGGCTACGGTCGACGCCGTTTCGAGGCTCGAAAAGGCGGTCAATAGAACTGCGGAGAAGCGCGGTAAGCTTATTATCCCAGCCTTCGCGGTCGAGCGAACTCAAGAGCTGATCTTTTACCTCCACCTCCTCCGCGACGAAGGCAAGATTCCCGAGATGCCCATCTGGGTGGATTCGCCGATGGCCCTCAACGCGACAAGCATCTTCGCGATCCACCCCGAGTGCTACGATAAGGAAACCTACGACCTCTTCACATCGCACGCTCAGAATCCTTTCGGTTTCTCAGAGCTCAAGTTTTCCCGTTCTGTCGACGAATCGAAGGCGCTCAATCTCGCCAAGGGGCCGATGATCGTCATTTCTGCCGATGGAATGTGCGAGTTTGGCCGCATTCAGCACCACCTTATGCACGGGCTCGAAGATCCCGTGAATACCGTGCTGATCGTCGGCTATATGGCTGAAGGCACGCTCGGCCGCCGTCTTAAAGATGGCGAAAAGCAGGTTCGCATCCACGGCGATTGGTATCAAGTGCGCGCGGATATTCAGGAAATCGACGCTTTCTCCGCGCACGCGGATTGGAAAGAGGCCGTCGAGTGGCTCTCATGTGTGGACAAAGAGCGACTTAAAAAAGTGTATCTAGTCCATGGTGAGGGAGATGCGCTCACCGCAATGCGCGGTC
>CAYXOW010000044.1:11577-11786 GCA_964466815.1 uncultured Treponema sp. | reverse complement strand
AAAAGCAGGGCGTGTGTACACTATCGCCTGAGATTTAGCAGAGGTCGTCGAGTTTGGCGACGCGTGTTGCGTGGCGACCTCCCTCGAATGTCGCGGCCATGAAAACCTCGAGAAGGTGTTCGACCGGTTCGAAATATTCGACTCGACCGCCGAACGCGACGAAATTGGCGTTGTTGTGCTCCTTTGCCATGCGCGCCGTGTAGCTGTCG
>CAYXOW010000044.1:2322-11532 GCA_964466815.1 uncultured Treponema sp. | reverse complement strand
TGAGATGCCGATGCCGGTGCCGCAGCAGACTATGCCGAAATCATAGCCGCCTTTCTCGAATTCTCGCACCGCGAGTCCAGCCTGGTCTGGATAATCGACGCGATCTTCGGTGTCGACGCCGAGGTTGACAACTTCATGCCCTTGGTTTTTAAGCCACTGTACCAGTTTGAATTTGAGCGCAACCGCGCCGTGATCGTTCGCTATTACAATCTTCATGCGGCTAGAGTAGCGAGCGGACGGGGCAAGGTCAAGAATTGCGCCATTAAGGTTTGATGTACGCGAATCCTTCAAGCTGCCGCTCAGCGAGTTCAAGCACGCCAATCGGTACGATCTCGACGAATTCTGGAAGAATCGCCGCATCGATGTCGTGGCTCTTGAGCGAGTTGCGACACACGCGAATGAGCACCTTTTTCTCTATCGCTAAGCGCATTTTTCGCTTCAATGTATCGTCCAAGTCGCTGAACACTTCGACTGCCGCGCCGTTCACTACCACCTCCACCTGTGCGTCTTTAGGATCTATTCCCGCGAGGAGATTGTGCACATTCGCAAGCGCGAGGCTCCATTTTTCAGTCTCATCGATATGAAATACGACCTTTATCATTCGCTATCTCCTTTTCGCCAGGTTGAGTATGCCTATGAAAAATCTCGGCTGGTGGCGACATATGCGGCGAGGCGCGCTTCATTTCCATTTACAATATTTCCTTGTACTCCCACATGAAGGCGAGCGCGCGCTTGCCGAGAATCGTGTCGTCGAAGATCAATTGAGCCGGTTTTCCCGCGAGCCCTACGCAGACGTGAAGCGGCAGGAGATGATCCTCGCGCGGATGACAGTATCGCGCAGCTGGCGCAGCTTCCCAGTTGATAAGCTCGTGTACCCTCTCCTCTTGAGTCAGCTCGCCGGAGCATATCGCGATCAGCCAGTTCTGGAAGGCGTCGTTCCGTGCATCCGGTCTGCGCACACCGTCCCACTCGAAGGCGCGCAAGTTGTGGAACGTAAACATAAACTTAAAAACCTGTTTTTCAAAAACGAAAAACCGGAACCGATGACGAGCACATTTCGATCGAGAAGAGGCTGCAGTGCAGCTCCGAGTTTCAAATGCGCCGCCGGATCGAGGCTGTGCAGTATCGAGAGCTGAAGCGTCGGAATGTCCGCCTCTGGATACATGAGCATAAGCGGTATGAACATGCCGTGATCAAAACCTCGATCTGGATCGATGTGGGCGGGGAGCCCTGCGTTTTTGAGTATCGCGGCGATTTCATTCGCAAGATCGGGCGATCCTCGCGCTGGGTAGTCGATATGGTATGCCGCCTCAGGGAAGCCGTAGTAATCGTAGACGAGAGGGGGTCGCGCTCCACCAGTCAGTGTAGCCTCGCGAGCTTCCCAGTGCGCGCTGACCACAAGTATCGCATCAAGCCGCCCAATGCGAGTTGGAAGTTCGCGCATAAATCGAATCATTGCCGCATGGCCTGGATCGCCGAGTATCGGCAGCGGACCGCCACCGTGTGAAAAATATACTATTTTCGCGCTCATTTTTGTCGAGCTCCTCGCGAAGAACGATGCGATATAGCCTAATTCGAAAAACACCCTTCAGCAAGCCGCGCTACACGTGTCCCTGCAAGCAAGAACAACCTCCATGCCTGCGCAGGCGAGCTCGAGCACTGCAGCTTTTCCGATGCCTCTATTGGCACCGGTGACTATCGCGATTGTTTGTGCATCTCATGAAAAAGCCTTCGAGTTTTTCCGAAAGCGGGCAGTTGCAACCGGAGCTTCTTCCCCGATTGAACCCATGTGACCATCGGCGCAGAGAACGCAATATTCAATGACTCCCTTCATACTCCCTACTTCATCAGAGAAGTCTTCCCACCGATCACACTTCAACCTCACAATTCAGAGAATGCATCGATCCTATCTAATCCCATCACTCTTCTCTTGTGATTTTCTCGACTCTTCGCCAATCCCCTCGTGTCCGAATGAGAAATCAATCCTTATTTTAGATGATATCCATAATATTACTGTAGTCGTTCGGGACACCCAGCTCTTCAAGATAGATCGAGACCATGCCCCTGTGGTGTGTCTGGTGATTGAAGAAGTGCAGCACAGTGAGTCCAAATTCCTGATTGTGTTCGACATCATGGGAGTCACGGTAGCGAAGCGTCTTCCCAAGATCATTCTCGGTAAGCTCCGCGACAAACCGGCCGATACGCTCGTCGAGGTCGCTCCTCATCTCGAGATAATCACGTTTTTCGAGAAAGGCGTGGCTACCGAATTGTATATCGCGCCTGAAAAAATCATCGCATATATATTCGAAAGATCTTAAATTTGAAAATCGCCGAAGCCAATTGAAATCGGTAATATAGAGATGATTGCACAGTGAGCGAATCGAGCTGAAATATCCCCCGAATTTCTGGTTCCACTGCTCATCGTTCAAGGTCGCGATGAATATATTCATTTTTTGGTTGGTAATAATGTTATAATGCGCCAAGAACTGAAGTGTTTTTGTATCCATACACCATCCTCATGCTAAAAAGGTCTCAACGATCTGTGTAATTCGCTCAACATTGTTTAAGTAGATAAAGTGCGTTCCATTAAGAATTTCAAAGCGAGCGTTGCTGCCGAGACGCGCGAGATGATTCCGTTGGTATTCTTGAGGAGTCGTCCCAAACTGTTTATTCGGCGTTTCGTACGTGATCCTCGAAATGATCTTGAAATAAGGCACAGAAGCTGGGTAATCCATCTCCATTGTCTGTTTGATGAATTCAGCTGAGTTGCGTATCTGTTCCAGAATTGTAGCATTCATGGCGAAGCCTGAAAATGCGACGATATCGTGGATCTCCTTTTCAGTATAGCCCATCTCAAGAAGCGTATTTTTATTTACTGCAAGCATCGCTAATAGTGACGTAAATCCAATCGCCTGTTGAAACATTGCGATTGGGAGCATCGCATTCACAAAAGGAGTAAGCTTTTTATACAACGCCGTAGATGTCCCGTCGAGCGAAATGATCGATTTGATCTCAGAGGGGTATCTTTCTGCATAATATTCGCTATACACGCTAGAAATGGAGTGCGGCATCAGGACATACGGCGGTTTAAAACCTGCGCCTGTAAGTGCAGTTCGTATCTCTTGAATATAATTTTCGCATGTCCGAGGGGTAGACGCACGGCTGCTGAAGCCGACACCGAAATATTCGACACAGACAACTTTGAATTTTTTGCTCAGGCTTCTCATCAGTGGGCCGAAATCGGCAGAAGGGAGACTCACGCCCAAACCGGGCAGAAGTACAATAGTCGTTTCACCGTTTCCTTCGGAATATACGTGCATTTTCCCGCTACCCACATCAATGAGTCGCCCATATGGCGTAATCTGTGTATAAATATGGCGGAAGTACGTAGCGTGCACTACGCTTCCTATGATCATCGCTGCCCCGACAATTAAAATAAGTAGCAAAATAAATGACACTTCTCCCTCCCCATTTTTCGCAGCTGTCAAAGATTCTTTTTCCGTCGATTCAACTGAGTATACAAAGCTTCAGTCGCAGAAACATCGATATTGTAACGCTTGCCCATTTCGACAATAACACCGCCGAAAAGCTCTCGCTCATCCTTTTTATTCGGAAGAGAGAAATCTCTCTGGAATGATGTTTTTGTCTCAGGCGCAAACTTTTTACCTTTATCGATCGAATCCTGAATGATCGAAGCCGGCAGTGCGATACCGTTTGCCTTTGAGAGTGCATAAATCTCTTCCATAATCGATCTTAAAGTCTTCGTCATTTCCGAAGAGGATAGTACTTGGCCGAAATTCGCATCATAGTAGGCAGTGACAAGCCCGAAGGAAGCTATGAATACGAATTTGCTCCATATCTCGACAAAAGGAGTATCGGTGTACTTGAATGCGATGTGCGCCTTCGTAAAAAGCTCCGCCAACCACGAAAGAGCACTTCTTGATTGCGGATCCTCGCCAAAATAGAGCATATTTGTAGTTCCGCTTTGGACGACTTTTCCGGGTTTTTCGATTGACATGCTTATGTAGACACACGCTGGCACCACATTCACGTGGGGCAATTTGCTTTTAATTCGACTATATATATCAATGCCATTCAGAAGCGGCACAATATAGGTCGTTTGAGAAACCTTGGATTCGATCTCGTGAAGGACTCCATCGAGATCGTATCCTTTCACACATATGAGTACGAGATCGAGCATGGGAAGGCTTTGTATATCATCGGTCGCACGAGTCGGCGTGCATGTGAGGATGCCTTCATGAGTCTCAAGAAGAAGCCCGTGGCGCTGTATCTCATAAAGATGCTCATTTCTCGCGACAAAATATACATTCACATCGCTCTGTTCCGAAACAAGTTGTGCGAGTTTCCCACCATAGTACCCGCCTACGCCTCCGACTCCGATCACCGCAATATTCATGGCATTTTCTCCTTATTTTTGAAAGATTATAAGCCGATTGTCGACTTCGACATTCGCAAAGCCGATATTGTCCTTTATCCATTGTAGTGTTCCGTACTGATAAAAAAAGACATGCGTCGGGTCTTCTTTATAGTACCAACTCTCAAAATTCAGCTTTTCTTCATATACATTGGTCATACAGTACAAATTGCCGCCAACTTCCAATAATTCCTTCAGCAGCTGGAATTCTTTATAAGGATTGTAAAAGTGCTCAATAACCTCACAGCACACAATGTAATTGTATCTTTTCCCCAATACTTCTTTATCGTCATGAAAGAACGGATCGTATAATTGAATATCAAAGTTGAGTTCACGAAGCATCTCAGAAACAACCGGACCTGGTCCGGCGCCAAAATCCAACCCCTTTTCATCGGGACGATGTCGCTCCACAATGCAGTGGATGATTGGAGAAACGAAATTTCTATACCCTTCATTGTACATATCGTTATTATGAAGAAGATAACGTTGTAATTCTTTTTCTGGACTCAACTTGTCGGCTTTGCTCACATATATTCCAAAACAATGGTCACAGGTATAAAAGGTTCGCTTCTTGGATGCATAGAATACTCTAGTTTCGGAATTTCCGCATAGAGGACACAATTCAGCGCTCATGAGCATACCTGTGCGATTTTGTAAAAATACATGGCCTTCAATGTGCCACGTTGCCAATATACGTTCGGTTACCTCTTTAGTTAAGTAACAATGTCATGGTACCCTAGGCAAAATCGGTAGGTACGTGATTTATATTTCTTTATGGGCGCTGAGGGATTTGAACCCCCGACCTACTGGGTGTAAACCAGCCGCTCTGACCAACTGAGCCAAGCGCCCGAATGAATCGCGCTGAGAGTAGCATGCGTTAAGGAAAAGGGTCAAGTGAACGGAGAAAAAATGCCTAGCATCATCGGTTTGGGTCACGCGATGTGCGATATCAATGCCGAAGTCACGCGCGAAGAGTGGTACACACTCAAAAGGCTGCTAAAAATAGGAGATGAAAACGCGCCTCTTCATTTGAACGCTCAAGATGCGTACAACATTGTGCATTTTATAAAGGAAACAACAAAGAATAAAAATTCAATATCCTATAACGCCGGAGGATCATCTCTCAATGCTGTGCGCGTCGCTTCGTTCTTAGGTGTAAGAACCTCAATGCACGGCTGTATCGCGAACGATCTCTTCGGCAATATCATTCGCGAAGATTTACGTTCGTCCGGTGTCGTCGACGCTCTCGTTTATAGAGATGAACAGAATGCAAAAACGGGAATTTTTTGCACGATTCGCATGAAAGATTCGAGCGATACAACAGGCCGCCTAGAAAAAATCGTAATCGCGTCCCCTGCTTCGGCGAGAAAAATCCGGGAAATCGATATCCGTGCCATCGATCTTGCTGGAGCTCGATTCCTCCACACTGAAGGTCTTCTCGCGGATTCACCAGAGTATCTTAAAAGGCTGATCCAAAGCTGTACGGAGCAGAAGGTATCGGTATCGATAGACCTGGTTTCGGCTGAGTTCGTGAGGAAATATCGAGTCGCGCTCATCGAAGCCATACAGCAGGGTATCGATATCGTATTCTGCACACAGCACGAATTCGAAGCACTTGAATGCAACCCCAATGCGCTTAGTTCAAGGATCATGTGGATAATAAAAGCCGACCGGAACGGAGTCGATTGTTCGATAGGTGCTGAGCACTACCATGTCGATGCGCCTACCTGCGAAATTGTCGACGATGTAGGTGCCGGAGACGCGTTTGCTGGCGCTTTTCTCGCTGCGAGAATTGCACGAAAGAGCATACCGCAGAGTCTTGAGGTTGCTTCGGCCTCCGCAGCCTGCGCGCTCGGCATACTCGGGCCACGCCCAGAGCGAGGCTGCATAGAAGACCTGCGTCGCACTTTTCTTGCCGACTGAGGCAGCTTTTCCTTACATTACATATGTTAGGTGTCGGCCCCGCCGACACTCTGCAATTAATAACAAAACTATCTTCGATAGGTGGTATACAATGTCGACAAGCGAACTCATACCCATTGATCAGATTCTTCCTAATAAACTTCCTATAATAACATTAGTAGGAAAGCCGATATTTCCCGGCATATTCACTCCGATCATGATCGGCAAGGAGCCGGACATCCAGCTCATCGAGCAAGCGATTTCCGCTGATGGAATGATTGGCCTCGTGCTCCAAAAAGAGGATTCGGACGAGCCGGCAGCATCCAATCTCTACCAGATCGGCACGGTGGCCAAAATTGTAAAGAAAATCAATCTGCCAGACGGCGGCATCAATATTTTCATCTCGACATTCAAGCGCTTTAAAGTCAAAAAATACATTTCAAAAGAACCTCCGATCATCGCCGCGGTCGGTTATCTCGATGATCAGAATTTCGATACTGATGAAGTGAAGGCCCTCACCCGCGCGCTCATCAGTGAAATGAAGCAACTCAGCGAGAATAATCCTCTTTTCTCTGAAGAAATGCGTCTCAATATGATCAATATCGACAATCCCGGGAAAATAGCCGATTTTATCGCCAGCATCCTCAATATCGAGAAACGGGAGCAGCAAGAGATCCTCGAAACTCTCGATGTGCGGGAACGCATGGAGAAAGTACTGATCCACATAAGCAAGGAAAAAGAGCTCCTAAGAATACAGAAAAAAGTTCAGTCGGAAATCAACGAAAAGATCGAAAAGAGTCAGCGCGAATACTTCCTGCGCGAAGAGCTCAAGGAGATTAAACAAGAGCTTGGCATGGCCGGCGATGCCCGCTCTTCGGATTATCAGCGTTTTCGGGAGAAAATTGACTCATTTCAATTAGAGGGAGAAATAAAGGATATCGTTGAGCAAGAACTTGAAAAGTTCAATCTTATGGAGCCCTCATCGAGCGAGTATATGGTAACGCGCAATTGGCTTGATCTCGTGTGCTCAATGCCTTGGAATTCTGCACTCTCCGCTGATTTTGACATTAAACGCGCCAAGAAAATTCTCGAAGAGGACCACTATGGCCTCAACGATGTTAAGGATCGCATCATTGAGTACCTCGCCGTTCGCAAACTCAAGAAGGATTCGAGAGGGAGCATCCTGTGCCTTGTGGGGCCTCCGGGCGTGGGCAAGACAAGTGTGGGGAGATCCATTGCACGCGCCCTCGGCAAGCAATTTTTCCGCTTTTCAGTCGGCGGAATGCGGGATGAGGCGGAAATCAAGGGTCATCGTCGAACATACGTAGGGGCACTACCGGGCAAAATCATCCAAGGCCTCAAGATAGTCAAGAGCCGCGACCCAGTGTTCATGATCGATGAGATCGACAAGATGGGCGTTTCGTATCAGGGCGATCCATCGAGTGCGCTGCTTGAGGCTCTTGACCCTGAGCAAAACTTTTCGTTCCGCGATCACTATCTAGATCTGCCCTTCGACATTTCGAATATCTTTTTTATTGTGACGGCCAACACCCTCGACACCATACCTCGACCGCTGCTCGATCGCATGGAGTTGATCCAATTACCGGGCTACGTCGATGTCGAAAAGATTGAGATCGCGCGGCACTATCTTATTCCCCGCAGTCTCGCGCGCAATGGTCTGCAAAAGAATCAGGTAAAATATACGCGCGATGCGCTGCTCGCGATCATCGATGGCTACGCTCGCGAAGCTGGCGTACGGAACCTCGAGAAAGCTTTGGACAAGATACACCGAAAAATCGCCAAGCAAATCGTGATGGATGGTTCGGAGAACGAGACATTCACCATCGACAAGCACTCGGTTGAGAAATATATGGGCAAACCAATATTCCGCGACGATGAACTTAAACGCGCTTCTCAGCCAGGAATGGCGATCGGATTGGCGTGGACAAGCATGGGCGGCGATACGCTCATCATCGAGGCAGTCGCAAACCCCGGCAAAGAAAGCTTTAAGCTTACCGGTCAAATGGGTTCGGTAATGCAGGAATCCGCGGGAATCGCCTACACGTATGTGCGCAACATCGCGGCACAACGCTTCAATATCAAAGCCGAATACTTCGAGACTCGCCAGATCCACTTGCACATCCCTGAGGGTGCGACCCCCAAAGATGGTCCGTCTGCGGGCATCACGATGGCGATCGCCCTCCTGTCGCTCGTGCTTGGAAAGCGAATTAAAGACAGACTCGCGATGACCGGAGAGCTCAGTCTCACTGGGCAGGTGCTGCCGATCGGCGGCCTCCGCGAAAAGACCGTTGCCGCAAAACGCAATAAGATCAAAGAGATCATTATTCCTGCCGCGAACGAAAAGGATCTCGATGAAATCCCGGAACATGTCAAAAAGGGCCTTGTGTTCCATCCGGTATCGCGCATGGAGGAAGTTATCGATATCGCGCTCTCACTGTGATACAATAGCTTTTCCATGGAGCTCATTCCGTATTTCTGCGGTAAGGATTGCGGTGGTGATGCCTGTCCTCTTTTCGTAAAAATCGAAGGAGGCCTGGCTGTCGGCATGGCGCGAAACCCCCATGAAGGGCGGTGGATCGTTCCTTGTAAAAAGGGAATGCGGGCGCACCGAGATCACTATGCTCCCACACGCTTGACGAATCCTCTTATTCGAATCGGAACACGGGGTTCGGGCCGTTTTCGAACCGCGTCGTGGGAAGAAGCCTTAAACCTCGTTTCTTCGAAACTCGCCGAAATTCGCCGCGAAAGCGGCCCGGATTCCGTCATGTCCATCGCGAGCACCGGCGCCACCGGTGCGCTCCACAACACGCAAGTGTTGACTCAGCGGTTCTTCAACGCGCTTGGAGGCTGCG
>CAYXOW010000044.1:0-2312 GCA_964466815.1 uncultured Treponema sp. | reverse complement strand
TAAGTCTCTCGGGGAATTATTCGAGCAATGCAGGAAATTTCGCGATCAATCAAATGTTTGGTTCCTCAGCGGCGACTTCAGGATTCGATGCCGCGACCATGGCGTCTTCTAATCTCATTGTGCTTTGGGGCGCCAATCCGCTCGAAGCGAGACTTGGTTCAGAGCTCCCCACGCGTCTGATAGAGGCGAAAAAGAAAGGAACGCACATTGTCGTTATCGACCCACGACGGAGCCAAACAGCTCGTGTGCTCGACGCAGAATGGATCGGAATTCGGCCGGGCTCCGATGCGGTTCTTGGGTATGCGCTTCTCCATGAGCTTATGCGCCACGCCAATTTCAGCATGGAGTATGTGACAGCGCGTGCTGAAGGTTTTTCGACGCTCAGCGAATATGTAAACGGGCACATAGACGGAATAATGAAGAACGCGGAGTGGGCAGCGCCTCTCTGCGGTATCGACGCATCGACGATTCGACATCTATCCGCGCTGTGGTGGGAGCGTAAACCGGTGATGCTTCTTCCCGGTTACTCAATCCAACGAATTGCATTTGGGGAAGAGTCCTTTAGACTTGCGGTAGCCATTCAGCTTGTGACACAAAACAGCGGCATGCGTGGAGCCTCGAGCGGTTCCATCAACAATCGTTTACCAGGCGTGCGCGTTGGAAAACTAAGCGAAATCCCTCGCGACACCGATGTTTCGAAGCTCTGCACTAAAACCGTACCGATTTTGCGCTGGGCAGACGCGATACTCAATCCTCAGCGATATGGTCTACGTAAAATTCGTGCGCTCTATTCGGCTGGCGGCAACTTTTTCAATCAAGGTGCGAATGTTCTTAAAAATAGAGCCGCTTTTGATTCAGTAGAATTTATTGTGAGCCACGAGCTGTTTATGACGCCGACTGCCGTACACAGCGACGTCGTTCTTCCGGTTGCCGATAGTTTTGAAAAAGAGGATATCGGCATACCATGGGCTGGAGGCTATATTCTTTATAAACCTCGTATTCTTCATCCTCCAGAAACTGTGAAAACCGACTATGAAATTTTTACAGATCTCGCGTCACATTTCGGACGAGCAGAGCTTTTCACCGAAAATAAAAACGAAGCGGAGTGGATCGCGCACTTCATTGCGAATTCTGAAATCGAAGATGTCGATTCTTTTAAGCGCACCGGTATTTTCATTCAATCGCAGCGATATAGAGCTGGATTGGACTCTTTTTTTGAAAATCCTAGGGTTCATCCACTTGGAACAAAAAGTGGAAAAATCACATTCTCGAGCCCCCTGTGGTCGAGTGCTAAGAGTCCTTACCTAGTCTCACGGGAGTCGTCCGCGCTAGGTCCCGCACGATCAACTATGACCTTCAGTCTTCTCAGCCCAAAAATCTCGGAGTATGTTCACTCTCAAAGGGGTGCAGCGTTGCAGAACACGAAGCACGGTTCTGTCCACATCCATCCCGAAGACCTCGATATGCTTAGCGCGCAGCGAAGTGTACTCTTGGAAGTAAAGAGCGAACATGGCATCGTCTTGGCGCGCGCAGAACCCGACCTAAATGTGCGTCGAGGTGTCATCTGGATCGAAGAGGGGCTATGGGCAAACCCTACTGGAAATGTGGATCCCAACGGGAGTGTCAATATGCTCACTTCAGATGAGGGGACCGAAGAGAGCGTTTCATGTATTATGCACGATATCCCTGTCGAGGTAAGAGTTCATCATTAGGCATCCATATGCCATGCTCAATGCGCATACCGTAGATATTCGAGAGAAGCCAATGCTGCCCATCTTGAAGCATTTTCGCAGTTGATTTCAGGCTTTCCGGAATATTGGATTCATGCAACCCAAAACCACTCGCGAGCAGCATTTCAACGAGCATTTTCGCAGCCACGAAGCGCCGTTTTTTCTCGACGGCGAAGGCAACGAAATCCGGCAAGAGCGACACAACCTCCCATGTCACTTGTTCAGCTTGCGAATAGAGCCCTGCATCTTTGTTCTGGTCTGAAAATCGTAGGGGAAGCGTTTCGGAAATAGTATCGATATTCGAATTGAGCCAATCGAGATCGAAAATTCCTGTAGCACAATTGAAAAGAATGGGCTCTCCTCTCGCCTCCAAGCGCTCAACCTCCCTCAGATCGATCGCCGGCCCGATATCGACGATATTTTTCTCTCCACCCGCAGTGTGTACAAGAATGCCGCCTTTGATGTCGATTGGAGTTTTAAATGAGAAATCGAAGCCTGCCGGCTTTCCTGATATCGCGAGTATCGCAAGCTCGATGGGGTCGGGATAGGCGCCGATATTATCGACATTGCTCAGCATCGCAT
>CAYXOW010000043.1:13148-16013 GCA_964466815.1 uncultured Treponema sp. | reverse complement strand
CGGGAGGGCGAGTTCGACAGCATCCGCGGACTCGAGCACATCGACAAGATCATCAACATCGACCAGAGCCCTATCGGACGGACGCCGCGCTCGAATCCCGCGACGTACGTCGGCGTCTTCACGCCGATCCGCGAGCTCTTTGCGAGTCTCCCCGAGTCGAAGGCGCGGGGCTGGAAACCGGGGCGTTTCAGCTTCAACGTGAAGGGTGGGCGCTGCGAGCACTGTCAGGGCGACGGCACGATCAAGATCGAGATGAACTTCCTGCCCGACGTCTACATTACCTGCGAAGTGTGCCACGGCAAGCGCTTCAATGCGGACACGATGGATGTGCGTTTTAAAGGGAAGAATATCGCCGACGTCCTCAATATGACCATCGAGGAGGCGCGTGAGTTCTTCGCGCACATTCCTTCGATCGCGCACAGGCTCCAGACCATGCTCGATGTGGGCCTCGGCTATATCCGCCTCGGTCAGTCCGCCCTGACGCTCGCGGGCGGCGAAGAGCAGCGCGTCAAACTCTCGCTCGAACTCGCGCGCCGTGCGACAGGCCGCACCCTCTATTTCCTCGACGAGCCGACGACAGGCCTCCACTTCGCCGACGTGCGCCAACTCCTTGAGGTAATCCATAGGCTCGTCGATACCGGCAACACCGTGGTGATGATCGAGCACAATCTCGACATCATAAAGCAGGCCGACTGGGTTATCGATCTTGGGCCGGAAGGCGGCGACAAAGGCGGAGAAATTATCGCCGAAGGCACCCCCGAGACGATCGCGGTATGCGAAAAATCGTTCACGGGGCACTATCTTGCGCCTATGCTGAAGGCATAATCCGCGACGCGAAGAATCTTGCCAGCTGCTGTCGCTTCCATATAGGATACAGAGCGATGCGGCGCGCGATTGGCATATTCTTCCTCTTCCTTGCGGTGCTTGTGCCTCTGTGGGCGCAAGAAAGGGCGCAAGAAAGTCCGCCGCAGGTCGCGCCTTCGGGCGATGTCGCAATGAGCATCGAGCACGCAGAGGGCGCAGAGTTCTTCACGCTCGAAAACGGTACGAAAGAAATCAGGCTCAAGGGCCCCTTGGAAATTCGATTTGTGGATTCACAAGGAACGGTGCACAAGATTACTGCACAGTATGTAGTCTACAACCGTGATTCAAAAGTCGTGCAAGCGAGCGGCAATGTCGAATACACGCGCGAATCGAAATCGAGGATCGATACCTATCACGGCGAATCGATTGCGGTCAATCTCGATGATTATTCAGGTGTATTTGTCGATGGATCGTTTAACATGGAGCCTGGAAACGAGGGTGGAAGAACACTGATTGTGCACTTTGGTTCCCTCATTTCGAGGTCCGAAAAAATTCTTGCGCTCGCGGACGGCTCCCTCACCGCCTGCGATGCGATCGATCCCCACTACCTTCTTCGAGCAAAGAAAATTTGGCTCTTCAGCTCGGGCGACTGGGCGGTGGCGAACGCGACGCTCTACATCGGGAAAATTCCTGTGCTGTGGTTGCCCTTTTTCTATTATCCTTCAAAGGCGTCCATGTTCCATCCAAGCGTGGGATTTCGTTCTCGGACGGGCGGATATTTGCAGACGACCACCTATATTGTCGGACAACAGGGCAGCGACGCGCAGAAGTCCTCCGCGCTGTCGGTGAATAAGGGTGCGCTCGGATCTTTTGGAACCTACATTTCCCAAACGAAATCCGCCACAGAGAATCCGGATTCACCCCAAATCGCTCTTTTGGCTGACGCATACTCTTCGCTGGGTCTCTTTGCGGGATTGAGAGGAAAAGCGGCGTCAAATGCACCCGCCAATCTGAGCTTTCTCGCCGCCGCAGGGCTCTCGCGCTCCATTTTTCTTGAATCGACGGGATATTATTCTCCTTTTGACGCGGCAGGCGGCTACAACTCCGTGTGGAACGGCTGGAATCTCGCTTCGTTCTATCTCCCTGTTCGCATTGCTGCAGATATAGAAGCGTCGTCCAAAACCAGCGGAACAGGATTGTCGTGGAAAGTCAGTATTCCTTTTTATTCGGATCCATTTGTCGAGCAAGATTTCCTAGATAGAAATGAGTCGGTGGATTTTTTCTCGATTTTTGGGGGTGCAGGAACCACAACCATCTCCGAGCGAAATTCGCTGACGCAAAAAGCGACACTCTCGGGTACGCTCAGAAGCGGGACTCAACCCACTGCGCTGAATTTTTCTTTAAGCAATTTATCCGCATACCTCAACTGGAGAAATAAGTATGCGTCCACGAGCGGGTTGGACAGCAATCAGCTTCGGCTGTACGCCGTCGATCCGCAGCGACATTTTTTCTACCCCGATGTTGCGCGCCCTATGGATGCGTCTTTTTCGGTCGCTCAAACGATTTTCAGGAACGAGAGAGCTTCGATCGCATGGAATAGTGCTACTTCGAGCTATGTCGAAGACAGATTCTATAGTCTCTCGTGGTCAAAGCCGAAAGATGTGGATTTTAAGAGTTGGTACTGGCTGCTGGGTGCGAGGAACGCCACGAATCTTAACGGCACGTATTCGGTGGAAAAACCCAGCCTCACCTTTCAAGCAACCACAGGCATTGCCGGTCAGGGGCAGTACAGACCTTATTTATTTGATGAGCGCACGAACCCCAGCACGGTTCATCCTTTTATTATTGCGGACTATGGCTACAACACAGCGAATTGGAATGCGGGAACGAGCGCCGTCTGGGCTCCCCTTTCGGGCTCAGACATATTTTCCGCCTCAAAGCTGCAGTATAATCTGGCAGGCAAGATCGCCAAAGTCGACTACAAAGGCCTCGAGGGAAGCGGCGTCGACGCGAAACCCATCTATTCGCTCACCTGGTTCTCGTGGGATAGCACCATGGTCA
>CAYXOW010000043.1:7267-13108 GCA_964466815.1 uncultured Treponema sp. | reverse complement strand
GAAATTAGGGACCACCTCAGAACGCTTGAGTTTTAAAGCAGCCTTGCCGCCTCTCCTCGAAACGTATACCTTCAGTACTTCATCTGCGGCGAGATTTGGCAGTCTCGGGGCAAGTTACGTGCTTTCTCGGGCCACGGCGACATCTCCCCTCGTTTCAAGCACGCTTTCGGGAAATGCAGTGCTCAGACCGAGTCCAAACCTGCGCTTCTCCGCGAATGCATCGTGGGATTTCCAGGCGCAGGCTCCCTTAAACGTGAGCGCCGAAGCGTCGGTCCTTTCGTTCTCCACGCGGTTTGTGGCTCAGAAGGCATACGGCTACATCTTCAAGGGTGGCACGTGGATTCAGGACGGAACGCTGTTCTTTAGGCCGACTACACTTACCGCCATGTGGAAACCAGTGCTGCGCCTCTTTCCAGCAGAACAGAATAGCTCGAACCGGGTTGGCTGGTATCTCGAAGCCGACGGCACGCTCTCGTATAGCCAGAATTTTATCCAATATACCAATGCGAATCTTGGAGCGACGCTGAGTTTCAATGTTAAAAACTCAGCCGGTCTTTCTTTGAGCTTTTCGATCTCGTCGCTCAACAATTCTGTATGGCGCTACTACACCTCGCTTTTGCCGGTTTCTGGCGACCTCGACCCGTCGCGCTACGCGCGAGATTTTTTTAACGATGTATGGGATTCGCTCGCGATATGGAATACGGCAGGGCTGCAGAGGACGCTCTTTAAACTGCAGAACCTCTCTCTGACGCTCGCGGTCGACGCGCACGATTGGCTTTTATCCGCGAGTATCAACGCTGGACCTACTCTCATTACGCCCACGTCGGGAAGACCGTACTATGAAATAAATGTCGCATTCAATCTCGCGGTAACGTGGAAGGACATTTCGGCGATTAAGAGCTCTTTGTCCTACACCGATGGATCTTTTACTCAGTGAGAGACGCGATCTTTTCGACGGATTCGATCGTCCGCATAAGGTATGGAAACACATTTCACTGCATAGTATATTTGTATTTAGATGATTTTTTACGAATCTCAGGAGCGCGATTGAGTCCTTCACATATAGTGCTTGAAGATACCCACATCCTCGCTGAACTCTGTGGAGCAAACGACTATAATCTATCTGTAATCAGCAGCCTGCTCGGAGTGCCGGTGCGTTCGAGGGGAAATGAACTCTCAATAGAGAGCGACGACCCTTCGGTGGACGAATTATTTTCCAAGTTGATCGGTGCGATTAGTGCGTCCATCGAAGATGGCATGCCCGCGACGCCTGAATTGATCATTGCTTTGCACGCCGAGCTTACTCCTGAAGGAGACGGCTCGAACAACGTTCGACAGAACAGAGGACAGCCCCACGAAGATGAGGTTTCTAGATTTCTTGACACATGCGTTCAGATTCCCAATGGTTTCGGAAAAGTGTTTCCTCGATCGAATGGTCAGAGTCTCTATCTCCAAGGAATCATGACCCATGATTTATCATTCGCCGTGGGGCCGGCGGGTACCGGCAAAACATTTTTAGCGATGGCCTATGCGCTGAGGGAAATTCTTTCTCGCTCGCGCAGGAAGCTTGTGCTGACGCGGCCGGTGGTGGAGGCGGGCGAGAGCTTGGGCTTTCTGCCGGGCGATCTCGAACAGAAAATAAACCCGTATCTTCGTCCGCTCTACGACGCCATGGAAGCTCTTGTGCCGTACGAGACGATTCATCGCTTGGAAGAGAGCAGAGCGATCGAGGTTGCACCTTTAGCCTACATGCGCGGTAGGAGTCTCACAAACTGCATTGTGATACTTGACGAGGGGCAAAACACGACGAAGGAGCAGATGAAAATGTTCCTAACGCGGCTTGGCGAGCGCACAAAGGCAATCGTCACTGGAGACATCACACAGATCGATTTGCCGAAAAAGAACGAATCGGGACTCGTACATGCGGTCAATCTTCTCGAGGACATCGACGATGTTTTTGTAAGCCGGCTCGACGCTCGCGATGTCGTGAGGAGCCCGCTTGTGAGGAAAATAATCGAAGCATATGAAAAAGAACAATAGTAAGGCGACACTGAAGAGTCTCTTTCAGAAACTCGGCGCTCTTACCCCTTCGGTGTGGCTCTTCATTGGGGCCATGATCATTGCGGTCGCAGGTCTCATACTTCTTGGGCCATCATCGGTTGGAAGCCGCAACATGCTTCGAGCTGTCGAACCAGGGAAGGTGGCTCAGTCCGATATCTATGCAGGTAAAGATACGGTGTATGTCGATCGTGAAGCGACGCAGCGGAAAATAGCAGCTGAAGAGAGACTGGTGCTCGCTGTCTTCTTACTCGACGATAAAATTACATCGGCGATACGCGAAAAGGCAGAAGCCTTCGCCTCATACTATGTACAGTTGGTCAATAGCGAGTCCGGGGCCGCAGATGCTCTTGGGCTTCTTCTCCAGAGTCGATTCCCGGATTTTTTACAATCGTCGCAGTATGCCTCTATTATCCGCGCGAAGCTCACTATGCAGACATTCGTTTATGTGAGCGATATTGTCGAAAGCCTCTTGAGCAAAGGTATCGTTTCCGTTCCCAATGGGGTCTTTGAACGTTTTAATCCGAACTATTATGAGTTAGCGCGCACGCTGAACGGCAGACAGGAGAGCGAACAGCTTTCAGTTTCAAACATGGCGACACTCGCTAACCTTTCGAGCCACATCGAGGACGAGATGGATGCGCGCAGAGTGCCTGAAGCGATGAAGGGCTATGTGCGCGTGCTCGCAAAGGCGCTCTTGAAAGAGAATACCTTCTTTGATCAAACGCTCTCCGAAAAACGCCTTGAGACTGCAAAAGCGAATGTCGAACCGGTCACGCGGTTTGTGAGCCGCAATGAGATTCTCGTGCGCAAAGGAGATCTCATCACTCCGGAGATATATCAGCAAATCAAGACTATTCGCTCGTCTATCCTGGTTTCGGATGCTGGGGTTCTGATGACTGGCTTGGGATTGTTGCTTGTGGCCGCACTCCTTGGCTTTCTTCTTGGACGCGTGCCAGCACTTTCGGATTTTCCAAGCGACCGTTCATCGCTCATTTTTTTACTCTTTTCTCTTCTCATCCTCTTCTACTGGGTTCTCGTGGTGCAGAGCATCATCGAGAGCAAGAATATCTCGTTGGGGGCGCTTTTTGTGCCTGCATCTATGTTCGCAGGGCTTGTATCGCTGCTCTACGGACCGCGAACAGGTATTTTCTTCAGCCTCATTTCGTTCTTTCTCACCG
This sequence comes from uncultured Treponema sp., assembly GCA_964466815.1. Lineage (GTDB taxonomy): Bacteria > Spirochaetota > Spirochaetia > Treponematales > Rectinemataceae > Rectinema. The sequence goes on along the minus strand of CAYXOW010000043.1, from coordinate 9,869 downwards.
GGGCGGCCACGAATCTCAACGTTCAGTTTATGATCGGCATCCTCCTCGCGGGAATTTCGGCGGGGTTGACCATGCGCACCGCGCAGACGCGAATTATGCTTGCTCGCGCAGCGGTGCTTCAGGCGCTTGTACAGGCAGTTTTGGCGGTGATTCTTCTTCTCAATCAAAAACCAAACGCATCCGAGATCGCACAGGCTATGGGGCTTGGGGCGCTCAACGGATTTGCGGGCGGCTCTTTTATTCTCCTGCTCTTGCCGCTCTTTGAACGCCTTCTCGATAGAGCCACGCAATTCCGACTCATGGAACTCGCGGATATCAATGCGCCGATTCTCAAGGAAATGCTCACGAATGCTCCGGGAACCTATGCGCACTCGATAAATGTCGCGCACTTGGCCGAAGCCGCGGCAGAGGATATCGGTGCGAATGCCCTCCTAGCGCGAATCGGTGCGTACTACCACGATATTGGGAAAATCGATCACCCGGAATATTTTACCGAAAACCAGAAAGGCACAAATCGTCACGACGATATCAATCCGACCCTCTCGGCGAGTATAATTCGACGCCATGTCAAAGACGGCATCGAGAGAGCTCGCGAAATTGGTCTGCCTAAGGAGGTGATCGATATTATCGGCCAGCACCACGGCAATGCCGTCATGGAGGCGATCATAAGCAAGGCGAAGGACGGTACACAAGAGCCAGATCTACAATCCTACAGCTATCAGGGCGAACGACCCAAGAGCAAGGAGGCGGGAGTGGTGATGCTTGCAGACACTATCGAGGCAGCCTCGAGATCGCTCAAGAATCCCAGCACGCCAAAGCTCGAGCAGTTCGTGCACCAGCTTATACTGCACAAGCTCACGAACGGTCAGCTCGAGGAGAGCGAACTCACCCTACACGATGTCGAGGTCGCCGAGCGGGCCTTCTTGCGGATTCTGCAATCGCAGATGCACACGCGAATCGAATATCCAGGTCAGGAGCGAGAATGAACGGAAACGAAGTGCGGTACTCGGTCCTCGAAATCGAGGAGCCGACATGGGCCTCGAACGCGGCAAATTTCGCTCTCGCGGCGCTCGACGAACTCGGGAAGCGCAATTGGCTCGTATCCCTCGTCCTCTGCGGCGACGGCACCATTCAGGAACTCAACCGCGACTATCGAGGCATCGACGCGCCCACCGACGTCCTCTCATTTCCGCTTGGAGAGTACGAGCCTGTAGAGGAGGGCGCGTCCGCCGAACCTCTCTACATTGCTGGCGACATCGTCATCAGCGTGCCCGCGATGGAACGGAATTCGGACGAATTCCTCGTGAGCCCCGACGAAGAGCTTCGCCGCCTTATCGTGCACGGTATTTTGCACCTGTCGGGGATGGATCACGCCGACAATTCTCCCGAGCAGCCCATGCTGCGGGAGCAGGAGGATCTTGTGCGACGCCTCGGAGGGAGCATCATCCTATGAGTCTTCTCTCGCACCTTTTTGGGGCTCGGCAGAGAGTCGCGCAGTCCGAGAATTCCTCCGAAGAAGAACAACGCGAGATGATCGAGGGGGTGGAGCACCTTCCCGAGACCCTCGTGAGGGATGTGATGGTTCCGCGCACCGACACGGTCTGCGTAGAAGATGTGGCGCCTCTCGACGAGGTGCTCGCCACGCTGGTCGAGTCCGGGCACTCGCGGATACCCGTCTATGCAGACACGATCGACAACATTGTCGGCATTCTCTATGCGAAAGATGTGCTCGCGGCGCTGGTCCGCAAGGAACCCCTCGAACTGAAACGACTCATTCGCCCTCCATATTTCGTCCCTGAAACAAAGCGAATCGATTCGCTCCTCAAAGAATTTAAGCGCCGTCATGTCCACATCGCGATCGCGGTGGACGAGTATGGCGGCACCGCCGGTATCATCAGTCTCGAAGATATCATAGAGGAGATCGTCGGCGAGATACAGGACGAATTCGATGAAGAGGCCGAGCAGATCACGCAGATCGGCGAGCATGCGTGGCGCTGCGACGCGAGAATCCACCTCGAAGATCTCAATGCCGCAATCGGCGCCCAGCTTCCCTCCGGCGAGTACGACAGCCTCGCGGGCTATGTGTTCGACCTCTTCGAGAGGATTCCTTCGGTGGGTGAACAGGTTACAGCGCTGAATCTTCGCTTCACTGTCGAGTCTATGGAGGGGCATAGGCTCATCACTGTCCGCATAGATCGCCTCGACTCCGAGGGTGGTGCGGCGATCGAGAGTCGCTCCGATATTTCATAAAATAAAACAGCATTTCAAATATCAATTTTACTTGCACAAATCGATAAGCAGGTATAGAATTTTCATTGTCGGCACTCCTGCCGGCAGAATGAACTAGAATAATCCCTTAAAGGAGGGAGCCATGAATTCCTACATAAAAGAAGTCCTGGATGGTCTCCGCGCCCGTTACCCATGGGAAAGCGAATTCCTGCAGGCCTCCGAGGAAGTGTTGGAGTCGATCACTCCACTTATCGAAGCGGAACCGAAGTACAAACAGCAGAAGATCCTCGAGCGCATCATCGAACCCGAGCGGGTCGTGATGTTCCGCGTTCCATGGGTCTCTCCTCTCCGAGGGTATTGGATGCAAAGAAGC
>CAYXOW010000043.1:6973-7257 GCA_964466815.1 uncultured Treponema sp. | reverse complement strand
GGTCGACGACAAGGGCGAGTATCACATCAACCGCGGCTACCGTGTCCAGTTCAACTCAGCGATCGGCCCTTACAAGGGTGGTATTCGCTTCCATCCCAAGGTTACGCTCTCCACGCTCAAATTCCTCGCTTTCGAGCAGATTTTCAAGAATTCGCTCACTGGCCTGCCCATGGGCGGCGGCAAGGGCGGTTCGGATTTCGACCCGAACGGTAAGAGCGACAACGAGATCATGCGCTTCTGCCAGAGCTTCGTGACGGAGCTGTACCGCCACATCGGGCCAGACA
>CAYXOW010000043.1:6605-6963 GCA_964466815.1 uncultured Treponema sp. | reverse complement strand
CGATGTCCCTGCGGGCGATATCGGCGTCGGCGGCCGCGAAGTCGGCTACATGTTCGGCCAGTACAAGCGTCTCGCGAATGAGTTCACGGGTGTGTTCACCGGTAAGGGACTCACCTTCGGCGGTTCGCTCGTGCGGCCGGAAGCGACAGGTTTCGGCGCGGTGTACTTCGCCGCCGAGATGCTCAAGCTCAAGAACGACACCCTCAAAGGTAAAACCGTCGCGGTTTCGGGCTTCGGCAATGTCGCCTGGGGCGCCTGCATCAAGGCGAGCCAGCTTGGGGCCAAGGTCGTAACCATCTCCGGGCCCGACGGCTATGTCTTCGATCCGGACGGCATCGGCACGCAGGAGAAGTGGGAT
>CAYXOW010000043.1:5966-6590 GCA_964466815.1 uncultured Treponema sp. | reverse complement strand
TCATCGACCGCAACAAGGTCGAAACCTACGTAAAGAAATTCCCGAAGGCGCAGTTCTTCAAAGGGAAAAAGCCCTGGGAACAGAAGGTCGATATCGCCATGCCCTGCGCGATCCAGAATGAGCTCAACGGCGAAGACGCCAAGTTGCTCATGGACAATGGCGTCAAGACGGTGGTCGAAGTCTCCAACATGGGATGCACCCCCGAAGCGTGGAAGCTCTTCATCGAAAAAAAGATTCCCTTCGCGCCAGGAAAGGCCGCGAACGCCGGTGGAGTTGCCACGAGCGGTCTCGAGATGAGTCAGAATTCGATGCGCCTCGCGTGGAGCGCCGAAGAAGTCGATCACAGGCTCCATGAGATCATGATCAATATCCACAAGGCCTGCGCCGAGACGGCGGCGAAGTACGGCTTTGAGGGCAATTATGCCGTCGGCGCGAACATCGCAGGCTTCAAGAAGGTGGCGGATGCGATGATCGCCCAGGGGCTCGTGTAACATAGACAGAGCTTGCGTTGAGGAGGGGCGGCGGTCTTCGAAAGGAGATTGCCGCTTTTTTTTATACCTGCGGTGCGAGAGCGGGGACGGCCGAGCGCGGGTGTGATATAACCACGTTATCGAGGAATTCGAA
>CAYXOW010000043.1:5185-5875 GCA_964466815.1 uncultured Treponema sp. | reverse complement strand
GACGCTTGGGGGCGTCACGCTCTGCAATGATGCGCTGGCTGCCTTGCAGGTTGCCGAAGGGCTGGGCGCCCGCGTGCAGCTGCCGGAGCCCGGGACGCTCGTTCTCGAGGGCAGCCTGCGGTGGAGGGAGGCCGAGGCCGAAAAAGATTCATTGCAGCTCTCGTGCGGCGAATCGGGCCTCTGCATGCGGATGTACGCGCCTATCGCTGCGCTGGGGAAAATGGCAGTGCGGCTTGACGCAGAAGGCACGCTCTTAAGGCGGCCGATGCACATGGTGGCCGAGGCGCTGGCGGCTTTCGACGCGACATGCGCGAGTGCGCCGGGGGGATTTCCGCCGCTTGTGGTGCGCGGTCCGCTCATCGCCGGACGCGCGAGCATCGATGCCCAGGGCAGTTCGCAGACTATCACGGGGCTTTTGATCGCGCTGCCGCTGTGCGGTGGGGATTCGGTGCTTGAGGTGAGCAATGCGGTCAGTGTGGGGTACCTTGACCTGACGCGGCAGGTATGCGCGCGTTTCGGTGTCCATATCGATGTCGAGAGCGAAGATAAAGGCGATGGGCGCGATGGCCTCGGCGGCGCGCAGCATGTGCGCTTCCACGTCGCCGGCGGGCAGCGCTACAGGGCAGCCTCGTTGGACGTCGAAGGCGACTGGAGCGGGGCTGCCCTTCTTGCCGTGGCTGCGGCCATAGC
>CAYXOW010000043.1:1294-5158 GCA_964466815.1 uncultured Treponema sp. | reverse complement strand
GCTTGATCCGGCATCGGAGCAGCCTGACCGGGCGATTCTCGAGGTGCTTGAGGCGGCAGGCGCGCGGGTCGAATGGCGTGAGGGACGGTGCTGCGTCGCACCCGGAGCTCTCAGACCCTTCGAATTCGACGCCACCAACTGCCCGGACCTCTTTCCGCCGCTTGCAGCGCTGGCCGCGGCGATACCCGGTATTTCGATCATACAGGGGGTGCACCGTCTCGCTGCAAAAGAGAGCGACCGCGCGGCGACGCTTCAGAACGTCTATAAGGCGCTCGGCGTTCGCATCGAGGTCGACAGGGATCGTGATAGTCTGTCGGTCCATGGGGGCGCCATTGGCGGTGGCGAGGTGGATGCGCACGGCGATCACCGCATCGCGATGACGGCAGCGGTTGCTGCGCTGCAGGCTGCCGGCCCTGTGCAGATTCGCGGCGCGGAATGCGTTGCCAAGTCGTGGCCGGGGTTTTTCGACGTGTTCGATGTGATGGAGCTCAGGAACGGATGATCAGGAATGTTATTTTATTGCCCAGACGCGGAAAAATCCATGAAACCGACTGCGGGAGCTATTGCTATGCCTAAACTATAAATACCTGATCAAGAAATCTGGAAAGCGTGCTTCAATATCTCGAAAGAGCGATAGCGATGACAATACTCCGAAGGAAAGCTTTTAAAAAACATCGAAACAGGAAATGGTGTATCACGGGAAATTTCGGACAAGACCTGAGACCCTAGCGGCAATTTAGGATCCACGATTGACAGTAGGGGTCAGTTGCATTCTCAGAAACATCTTAGACCGAGACTACTCTTTTCTCTTTAATAGAACGATACGCTGCATCAACGATCCGCACGGCAGCAAGTCCGTCATCTCCAGTTACCGCAGGTTGTCGAGCTTCTTTTATAGCAGTTATGAATTCTCGAATCATGGCTTTATTTGCATCCGAACCCCAAAATAACCATTGATTCCTCAACATTTTTATTGCACTCTGTTCAGCAGCCCAATCATGCACAATTCCTTGAGAACCTCCTCCTTTATTCAATATCGCTGCTGCGCCGTCTATATTTGCCGATTTATAGAGTGTTAAATTCTGTTTGAACGCATCTACATGAACTGCGCCTCTATCAGTAATCACGTCGAATGATAAACCACCCCAGCTAGGCCAGCTCTCTGGTCTTGACCAAGAGCAGTCAATAGTCGCAAAAACATTATTTTCAAAACTGAGAGAAACCATCGCCCCAGTCTCAACCTGCACTTCATCAGCATGAAAAATCCTATTCGAAACTGCGTAGACTTCCTTTACATCACTTCCTGTGTACCATCTTAGAATATCTGCTAAATGTACAAGGTGATCAGTAATGGCACCTCCACCTGCTAAATCAGGATCCGTGAACCAAGCTCTGTCTCTTGGCGGAAGTTGCCCTTGATTCGAGCCGTTGAAGCAACGCATTTGCCCTATACTGCCTGATTCGAGCTCTGACTTAACGTTGCTCACCGGAGGGGAAAATCTCATCGGAAAGGCAGTCATGAGAATAACACTATGATCCTTACAAGTCTGCACCATCTCTTGTGCATCATGCACCTTCGTAGCAAGTGGTTTTTCACAAAGAATATTGATTCTAGCCCGAGCTGCTTTTTTCACGAGATCGGCATGAAATGCATTTTCGCTAGTGATAATGACTCCGTCAGGCCTCCGCTCGATCAGCTCTTCGTAGGTCGAATAATAATGAAGTCCATATTTACGTGCGAACAGCTGCCCTCTTTCATTCTCATGGTCAGCAATGCCAATGATTTCAATATCCGAAATCGATTTTAAACACGTCACATACTGATCAGCATGCACATGTGCAGCACTTAATATCCCAATTTTCATCACACATTCTCCTTCCCACCAGCAGATAATTATCAATAATTAATAAAAACAGGCTTTCCCAAGGCGACTGATTCAATCGCTGCGCTCGCAATCCGCAACGCAGCCAGTCCGTCATCTGCTGTCACCCTCGGTTCGGAACCATCGACAATACATTTGTAAAAATCTGCTATTTCAATATCATATGGACTTTCGGCTAGAGGGCTAGAAGGAAGCCCTACATCGGGCGCCTCGCTTTTTTCCTGTATAAGCAATGCTTCAATTGGGGATTCAAAATTTGAGTCGTGCTGGATGATTCCTGAATCGCCACAGATTTCAAACCCTGTTCTGAAAACAGGAGGGGGGTAGGACCAAGCACCTGTTACATGCGACAATGCGCCTGATTTATGCGTCAGAATAACCATTCCATAATCAACTGGAGCGTTATAGTTAATTGCAGAAATTTTTTTTGCATATACCGATATAACATCACCACAAATCCAGCGTGCAATATCAAAATCATGGATCATAAGGTCAAGTAGAATTCCACCTGATTTTTCTTCATCGAGAAACCAGTTGCCAATCGGTTTTTTGGGTTTGTAGCTTAAACGTCTATATTGTGCTGTTCCAATTTTACCTATTTCCCCAGCTTGTACTCGTTCTGCAGCAAGGGCATATTCAGGGAAATACCGCACAACATGGGCCATAAAAAGCCTTACCTTTGCCTCATTGCATGCATCTATTATTGCAGTGCCTTGTTCAACAGTCCGTGCAAGTGGCTTTTCGCATATTACATGCTTCCCTGCATATGCTGCAGCAATCGCCAAATCACTATGAAGATGTGTTGGAGCGCAAATATCTACTACATCAACGTTCTCCAGCATCTCGTCAACAGTTCGGAATACAGTTGCTCCGTATTCGCGCGCGATTCTTTCAGCTTCCGAAGGTGGATCAGCAAGAAACCCTTTTATGATCACAGGTATCTTTGCCCATGCTGCCGCATGAACTGTGCCCATAAATCCTGTGCCGATAATTCCTATTCTCATTATGTTTCTCCTGAAATCACGCTTTTATTGCACCAGCAGTTACGCTGCGTATCATTTGCTTGGAGAATATGAGGTACAACAGCATTACTGGAACCATTGCAAGAACAAGTGCTGAAAGCACGACATTCCAATCGCTGACATACTGACCAAGAAATTGTTGCACTCCCAATGTGATCGTTGCGGTTCGACCAGAAGGCGCTACAATCAGCGGAAACCAAAGATCGTTCCAGATAGGAATCATAGTAAAAATGCCTATAGCTCCAAGGGCGGGTCGAATAAGTGGAAGAATAAGCGAATATATTCGGTATTCACTGGCACCATCGATTCGAGCTGCATCTTTAAGTTCGTCGGGTATCTGCGCCATAAAGCTTGTAAGAATAAAAATTGTGAGGGGAAGCCCCTGCGCAATATAAATTAGAATAAGCCCAGTAAGAGTATTCACTAACCCTAATGACGACATAAGCTTCAACAGACTGACCGTACCAAGACGAATGGGAATCATAATGCCAATTGAAAAATAAAATGCCATGAAAGAATTCCCTCGAAAACCATAACTCGAAAGTGCAAATGCTGCCATCGATCCAAAAAAAAGAATGAATAAGAGCGAAAAAACAGTTACAATAATTGAATTCCCAAAATTCTGAACAAGATTCGACCTTTGGAATACCGTATCATAGCCAATCATGCTGAATGTCTTTTCATTTGGTAATGCAAAAGGCAATGCAAAAATATATTTCTTGAGCTTGAACGAATTCATAATAATAAGAACAATGGGAGCGAGAGCAAGGAGCGAGAAAAATAAGAGAATCAAATGTTGAATAAGCCTTTTAAGTATTCTCGGCTTTGATTGCCTGGTCATTTTGAGCTCCTAAAGCTGATATACTTTGACTCTACGTTGGAAAAGGAACATATAGAGCAGAACTCCAATGAGAATAATGAGAAACATCATGGTTGCAATTGTTGCTCCCATAGTCGGA
>CAYXOW010000043.1:0-1277 GCA_964466815.1 uncultured Treponema sp. | reverse complement strand
AGTTGCAGTTGCTGTCCAAAAAAGGTTCGATAGAACAGTGTTCCCATAATATCCGTCGAATACGCAGGGCCTGCAAAAGCGCCCTTCATTGTATAAATCAGATCGAATGCATTGAAATTGCCTACAAATGTCAGAATCGAAACAATTCCAACAGTTGGCAAAATTAAAGGAAATTTAATGCGCCAAAACACTTGAATTTCACTACATCCATCTACAAGGGCAGCCTCGAGAAGCTCATCGGGAATTCCTATCAGTGCTGTATAAAATAGAATCATTGGAATTCCAATGAATTGCCATACTGAAATGAGTGCGACTACTGGCAACGCATATTGAGGCAATCCAAGCCACGGCTTAAAAAGAGCACCGACTCCTATCATTTTCATGATTGATTCTGCGACACCCCAAAGAGGATTGAGAATAAGTTGCCATATGAATCCGATAATTACTACCGATAGTACTGTCGGCATAAAAAGTACAGTTCGGTACAATTGTCGCCCTCTACCCTTGGTAACTAATAGCGAAGCGAGTAAAAGCCCAACAGGATTCTGGACTGCCATATGAATGAGAAAAAAAACAATATTATTAGTCAAAGCACCCCAAAATCGAGGCGCTAAATCCGAATCTGTAAATAGCTTGATGAAGTTATCAACACCAGAAAAAAAATAGGAATTCTCTGGCGTAATTGAGAAGAAACTCAGTATAAGTGACTCTATCAATGGATAAATCATGAAAACTGTATAACATAATGCCGCTGGAGCTAAAAAAATGATGAGGAAAAAAGGAAATTTACGTTTTCTTCTCAATTCGAGCATCGTGCTTCCTTTTGTAGTTTATTTACCGGAGTCAATCGCATTTCTCATGCAATTGCGCCTGCATGCATCCTGTTCATATTTGCAGCGCCCAGAAATGAAGAGAACCGGGGAAACCGGTTCTCTTCCCGGCTCTCTTCATAGTAAAAAAAGAATTGATTTATTTTTGTGGCTTATACCATTTGTCGAGTCCCGCTTGGACTCTTTTCCCTGCTTCTTCAGGGGTCATTGTTCCATTTATTACAGCTGCGCTCACCTGCCATAGCTCATTTTCAAGGTTAGGAGCACCATACTGATCACCTCGCGAAAGAATCTGGTACGAATTGCGAATAGTTGACTTGCATGTACTTCTCCAGGAAAGGAATTCGTTTGCGAGCGGATCTTTGAGTGAAATCTTATGGTTGGACAAAGTGAAAAACCCTGGTAATGCGTTGGAATAAAGGCTTGCAAACTCTGCGGTCGTCATCC
>CAYXOW010000042.1:14421-16075 GCA_964466815.1 uncultured Treponema sp. | reverse complement strand
CGCCCCGCATTCCCACCAAGCCCACCGCCGCGTCGCGACAACGGAAGCTGACCTCGAAGCGCCTCCGGGGCACGGTCAAGCAGAACCGCCAGAGCCCTTCCGTCGACATCTAGAGCGCCGCGAGAATCTCCTCAGCGTGGCCCGCCGGCGTCACCTTTGGAAATACCTTGCGCACAATCCCTTCCCCATCGATCACAAAGGTGCTCCTCACGATTCCGAGGAAACTACGCCCATAGAGTTTTTTCTGACCAAATGCCCCATACGCCTCAATCGTCTTCTTTTCCGGATCAGAGAGAAGAATGAAGGGCAGGTTCTGCTTCTCCGCGAACGATTTGTGCGATTTTTCCGAGTCGCCGCTCACGCCTACAACCTCGACGCCGCGCGCCTTGAACTCGCTGTAGCTGTCGCGGAAGCTGCAAGCTTCGGTGGTGCAGCCTGGGGTGTTGTCCTTCGGGTAGAAGTACAGCACGAAAGTTTTTCCGCGAAAATCCGCGAGGGTCCACGTCTTTCCGTCGGCATCTTTGAGCGCAAAAGCGTCGTGTAAGGAAAGAGTGTCGCTCACCTTCCTGAGTCATATTGGCTCCTATGTAGAACTATTTTCATGTTCAAATATAATGGCGATATACGGCGGCACGCAAATTCATGATCCAGACGCCCCCAGCATCCTTGCCGATTTCTCTGTCAGCCTATAGAATAATCCCACTATGCTATTCGAACAGCGAACCGCCACCTGCGGCGAACTCCGCGCCGCCCACATCGGAAAATCCGTAGTGCTCAACGGCTGGGTCCACCGCAAGCGCGACCACGGTGGAATCACCTTCATCAACATGCGCGACCGCTATGGGATCACGCAAGTCGTCGTGGACGCAGACTCCGCGAAGGAGCTCCTCGACACCGCCGCCGAGCTCAAGATGGAGTACTGCCTCTCTATTCGAGGCATCGTCCGCCCGCGCCCCGACACCATGGTCAACCCCGACATGGCAACCGGAGAAATCGAGGTTAAAGCCGAAAAGATCCAGATTCTCTCGCGCTGCGCTCCTCTCCCCTTCATGATCGACGAAGCGACCGACGCAAAGGAAGACATGCGCCTCACCTACCGCTACCTCGACCTGCGCTCGTCCGCGATGCAGAAACGCATCCGCCTGCGCCACGAGGCGGCTTTCGCAGTGCGCGAGTACCTCGTCGGCAAAGGGTTCTACGAGATCGAGACGCCCACTTTCATCCGCTCCACCCCCGAAGGCGCACGCGACTACCTTGTGCCATCGCGCCTTTACCCTGGTAAATTCTATGCCCTGCCCCAGTCGCCCCAGCTCTACAAGCAGCTCCTCATGGTGTCGGGCTTCGACAAGTATTTCCAGCTCGCGCGCTGCTACCGCGACGAGGATTCGCGCGGCGACCGTCAGCCCGAGTTCACACAGATCGACATCGAGATGAGTTTCGCAACCCGCGACGACGTGCTCACGCTGATCGAAGGCATGATGGGCCACCTCTTCAAAAAGACTCTCAGCGTGGAGCTCCCTGCGAAGTTCGTGCGCATCGCCTACGACGACGCGATGGACCGCTTCGGCTCCGACAAGCCCGATCTCCGCTTCGGCATGGAGATGCAGGACTTCGCGCCCTTCGTCGACAGCGCATGCACATTCCAAGCCTTCCA
>CAYXOW010000042.1:7038-14402 GCA_964466815.1 uncultured Treponema sp. | reverse complement strand
GGCGCCGTGAAAGCGCTCGTCGTTTCCGGAAAGGCCGACTACTCGCGCCGCCAGATCGAGGAACTCGAGGCAAAGACGAAAGTCTACAAGGCACACGGCTTGGCCTGGATGAAGGTGAACCAAGCGAGCGCGCTCGAAGGCGGCGCTTCCAAATTCTTCACGGACCACGCGCGCATCGTGCAGGGGCTCGGCGCGAAGCCAGGCGACCTCATCCTTCTCGTCGCCGATAAAAAGAAAAAAATCGCCTGCACCGCGCTCGGCGCCGTACGGACCCAGCTCGGCAAAGACCTTGGCCTCTGCGACCCCGCTGTGTTCGCCTTCGCCTGGATCATCGACTTCCCACTCTTTGAGTTCAACGAGGATGAGAATCGCTGGGAAGCCGCTCACCATATGTTCACCATGCCTCAAGCGCAGTACCTCGACACCCTCGAATCCGACCCTGGCGCCGTCAAGGGCGACCTCTACGACCTCGTACTGAACGGCTACGAAATCGCCTCAGGCTCCATCCGTATCCACGATGTCGATTTGCAGAAGCGTATCTTCCGCATTGTCGGCATGACCGACGACGAAGCCCAGCGCAAATTCGGCTTCCTCCTCGATGCCTTCAAGTACGGACCGCCCCCGCACGGTGGTATCGCGCCCGGATTCGACCGGCTCGTCATGCTCATGGCCGGCGATACCTCGATCAAGGAAGTGATCGCCTTCCCGAAGAACTCTTTCGCGGTGAGCCCAATGGACCAGTGCCCGAACGATGTCGACGAGCGCCAGCTCAAGGAGCTGCATATCTCGATTGTCCAGGACAAGTGAGTCAGCCGTTCAGCTCGACGGCTTCAACCATATAGAGATTCTTGACTGGATACCAGGATACGACAGGGATCGACAGGATACGGTTTTATGAGAAAGATGGAGCGAGCCTCCGAATCTTTCTATTAAAAAACCCCGTCGATCCCTCAAAATCCTGTTATCCCGTCAGCGTCTTCATCCTGTGCACCTTATCTGCACATCCCGTCAAAGCTTTCTTATGGCCGAAGCGCCCGCACGTGGGCTTTTCTATATATTGAATATATAATATTATATAAATAATAATATAAATATAAAAAATGATTTATATATTGCTTTCTTCCACAATTCTGATATAATAAAAAGCGTATTCGTATGGAGAGGAGGGAAATTATGGAAGAAGTTGAAACAATGTTGCACAAAGGTATTTCTCGTCGGAATTTCCTAAAAAAGACAGGCGTCGGTCTCGGCGTCGCCGCAGGCGCGCTCATGTTTGGAACGGGAATCGCCGGCGCGCAGGCTCAGGGCGGCGTGGTTGCGGAATCACCGCTCCCCTACGTCGAACTCGACCCTGAAGAGGCCAGGCTCCGCGCCCACGCGGCATATTTCCGAGCGGGCTGTTCGTATGCGGTATTCTATTCGATCGTCTCGATGCTCCGCGAAAAAGTCGGCGGCGTCTACAACCAGATTCCCCTGCGCATGCTCGGTTACGGCCGAGGCGGCGCGGCCGAGTGGGGAACGCTCTGCGGGACGCTGAATGGAGCCGGCGCCGCGATCAACCTCGTCGCTCCCGACGCCGATGTGAACAAAATGCTCGCTGATATTATTGGCTGGTATACCATCACGCCGTTCCCCTCGAAAGAATCCGATGATATCGCGGTTGCCAATGGCTACAAATACGATGCGAAAGCACCGATTTCTATCGTGCTTCCCCAGAGCACTTCGAATTCGCCACTCTGTCACGCCTCCGTCGCTGAGTGGATCAAGGCATCGGGTTTCCCCGCCTCTGCTCCCGAACGCAAGGAACGCTGCGGCCGCCTCTGCGGCGATGTCGCCGCGAAGACGGTCACCGTGCTCAATGCGTGGAAAGCCGGCACATTCGCACCGGTATTCAAAATCAGCGACGAAACTGCCAATTGCCTCTCCTGCCACGGCGACCAGCAGGTCGGCAAGATGTCCTGCACCTCCTGCCACACGCCTCACTGATCATCGATACTGCACGACAATGCGAGCGGGGTAGCAACCCCGCTCGTTTTTTAGCTATGATTCCACAAACGCCGAAATAAGCGAGTATACATGAATTCATTGTTCGACAAGATCTACGACGCGTTACGATCTATAAAATTAGCGGTGGCACTTCTGGTGCTGCTCGCGCTCTTTGCGATAGTGGGCGGCATCATTCCGCAGGGGAAACCGGTCGATTACTATCTCACGCAGTTCCCCGGTACGGGCGCGCGCATCATCCTCGCCTTGGGGGTGGACCATATTTTCTCGAGCATCGGATTTCTTCTCGTCGCGGCAATCTTTGCGATGAATCTCACCGTGTGCACGCTGCATCGGCTCGCGAATGAGTTCACAAAGCCGTTCAAGAAGCGGCGACATGGCCCTGATCTGCTTCACCTAGGTCTCATTATCCTGCTCTTCGGAGGGATTTTGACAGCGCGGACGCGCAGCGAATCGGTGGTCAACCTTCGCAAGGGCGAATCGGCCATTCTCCCCGACGGCTCCACGCTCGCCCTCGTCGATCTCGTATACGAACAATACCCCGACGGTCGACCGAAGTCCTTCGAATCGATCGTCTCGATCACCCGCGCCGCCAATGCAAGCGCGGGCGCGACTGGCGCAACGGGCACTGCAGGCGCAACGGGCCCGGGCACAACGGGCGCGGCTGCCGCCACAGCTGCCACCACAACGTCTACGGGCACCCCCCCCGCGCTCCGCCATATCAAGGTGAATGCACCACTGCGGGGAAAGGGCTTCTCCGTGTATCAGCAGAACTGGCACGCCGAGCAGCAGGCCGAACTCAGCGATGCCGTAGGACTTCGTTTCCGCCTTGATCCGGGAATGAGAGAAGAATTCAACGACGGATTCGTACTCTTCATGGCCACAGGCCAGGCCACAGGGAAAGCGGCTGAGGCGATGCGCGCGCCTGGCGGAACAGCAGCCGCGCCTGCCAATTCGACCGCGCCGCAGCCCGCCGACCCCTCGCGCGATGCCATCTTCCTCCTCGAAAAGGGCGGTAAACGCACGGTAGTCAAAGCGGCTCCTGGACAACCTGTAGGCCCTTTCACCTTTTCAGGGCTCATCGATGAGTCTGTTTCGGGGCTCGCCATCGTAACCGACAAGGGTTACCCTTACGTCGAGGCGGGATTTATTCTCGTCATTCTCGGCGTTTTCATCACCTACCTCAGCAAATTGAAAGGAATGCTCGCATGATCGCCACTATCGCCTTCGGATTGCTCATCGTAAGTCTCATCATTCAGATCGTCGTACTCTTTAAAAGGAACGCCGGGCCCGATGGCATTACACCGTGGCTCTCGCTCGTCGCCGGGCTTTTGCTCCTCGTCGAAATCGTGCGCCGGAGCATCGCCATCCGCTTCATCGCCCTGACGGGCATGTTCGAGTCGCTGATTTTCCTCGCATGCTTTCTCTCGCTGCTGATCTTCGGATTACGCTATCTCAAGGCTGCGCGCGGCAATAAAGTCATCCCCTTCGGGGCCACGATCGTTGCGGTGATCTTCCTCGCCCTCGCGAGTTCGCCGCTCGCCCCCGCAGATATCAAACCGCCGGTGCCCGCACTCCAATCCGGCTGGCTCGTGCTCCACGTTTCCTTCACGTTTATCGGCGAGGTGTTTTTCACGATCGGGTTTGTGAGCGCAATTCTTCAGCTCGCCACAAAGCGCGAAGACAAGCGCCAAACCTACGATCGCATCGCGTACACAAGCGTCGCCGTAGGCTACCCCATTTTCACAGCTGGAGCGCTGATATTCGGCGCCATCTGGGCGGAAAAGGCTTGGGGAGTATGGTGGAGCTGGGACCCGAAGGAGACCTGGGCCCTTATCACCTGGCTCACCTACACCGCCTACCTGCACTTCCGACTCGTGCGGAAGAGCACGAGCAAACTTGTGCCCGCGCTCGTCATCGTAGGGTTTTTTATCGCGATGTTTACGTTCTTCGGAGTAAACTTCCTGTTAAGAGGATTGCACAGCTACGCGTGACGCAGTAACTAGCCGAAAACGGGCGGTGAGCGGCAGAGGCCACGATCGCTGCCGCACCGTCGCGCGCCGCACCGCGCTTTGCCTCAGGTAGTCTCTTCGGCAGTGATCGTCCAGCGTCCGTCGAGGTACTTGAGGCGCGCCGCCTCCATGTCGAGCAGGCGGCCGTCTTCCCCCGCGATCCGTATCTTGTTCGAGAGTACATTGACCTCGATTACCTTGAAGAGCGTGCCATCATAAGTAAAGCGCGCGCCCTCGTTCGGCAGCTCGCGCCGTGCATCGCGATAGAACTGGTGCTCGTAGCTGAGGCAGCAGAGAAGCCGGCCGCAGGGGCCCGAAATTTTGAGCGAGTTGAGTGAGAGGTTCTGGTCCTTGGCCATCTTGATGGAGACGGGGTTGAGTTTGTCGGAAAGGCCGTGACAGCAGAGAATGCGCCCGCAGACGCCGCAGCCGCCCGTGACCCGCGCCTCATCGCGCACGCCGATCTGCCTGAGCTCGATCCGCGCGTGGAAAACGCCCACGAGATCCTTCACGAGATCTCGGAAATCGACGCGGCTCTCCGCGGTGAAGAAAAAAAGTATCTTGCTGTCCTCGAGGAGACAGTGCGCCGAGACGAGCTTCATCGGAAGGTGGTGCGCCTCGATCCTGTCTCTGCACTTATTGAAAGCCTCTTTCTCGCGCTCAAGATTGTCGAGATAGCGTCTGTAGTCGTCGACAGTCGCGGGGCGCTCGATCAGCACAAGTTCATCTGCGTTGACTACCGAGAGATCCCGCACCACGCCGAGCACTTCGGCGAGATCGCGTCCGTATTTGGTGGGCGCGACCACGAAGGCGTGGCAGGGAATCGTGAAAGCACGCTCTTTTTCGCCAGTTTCTCCATCGCCTGCACCATCGATACCTTCGCGATCCGACGCGTGCGACTCTAATACCGCGCACAGCGCACAGGGATCGTCCATAGGAGGCTCGATCGCTTTCGTGGGACGAGGCCCCGCGAGCGCTGCCTCGAGGTCGCAACTCTTCAAAAAACGCACGCCCTCTTCGGGTCCTGCGTAGTATGCATGAAATGTTTCGCTCGAGTGGAGGGTCTTGAGGCGGTATATCGGATGCGGCAGCTCATCGGCGCGCGGTTGCGGCGATTTTCCGCCTCGAGGCTGCTCGAATTCTTCCTCGTGGAACGCATCGAGCAAATCCTCAGGGAGCCCCCCTTCATTATATTCATCGGACATCGAAAAACTCCTGGTTCATTGTGCCTGGCGTACGCGGCTGAATTTTCCCCTGACGATGGCGCCAGTCTCCATCACCAGAGCATCGCCCACACAATCGGCGTCGACGCGGGCAGTAGCCGAATAGCGGACCTGACGTTGCACATTCGCCGTACCGCTAAAAATTCCCGCTACGATAAGATCGCGCGCATGGATATCCGCGTGTACCACCGCGCTCTTCGAGATTATCACAGATGCGTCGCTTGTTATATCACCCGAAAATTCGCCGTCGATGCGGACTATGCTCGGCGCGCGAATCGTACCCCGAATCGCCACGCCGACTCCGATCGCACAGTCGGAAAAATCTTTGTTACTCATGGAATTCCTTGCGTATGCTCAAAAATCGCAGAGGATCGATGAGACTCGTGCCAAGGTACACCTCGTAGTGAAGGTGCGGCCCCGTCGTCTTGCCTGTATTGCCAAGATACCCAATGACATCGCCCTGCGATACGCGCTGCCCTTTCTTCACCGCGAAGCTCCGCATGTGCCCATATCGCGTGGTAAAGCCGTGGCTGTGCTGAATAGTCACCGAGTTGCCGAGGCTCGCGTCGTAGTGTATATCGATCACCTTTCCATCGGCGGTTGCGAGAATCGGATCGCCCTGTCGATTCGTCGAAATATCGATGCCTGTGTGGAGGTACCATTGCCCCGTCGAGAAGGGATTCTCGTTCTGACCGAAGTACATCGTGATGTGTCCGAGATTGCCCTTGATCGGCCAAATATTCGGAATCTCGGTCATGATGTCCTTCTGCGTCGCGAGGACATTCGCGATATCGTCGAGCGAAGGTAGGCTCTTATCGAGCGTCCCCGCGATTCCGTTGAGCCGGAGAACATCCCTGCTCACTGGATCGTCCGAAAGCTGCCCTGAAATGAGATCGGAGAGCCCTGCAGTTTTGAGGAGATCGGCCGAGCTCGGCGCGGTGTCGGTTTTGCCCTTTGTCTGAGCGATATTCACCACCTGACCGAGCTTCTCCTCAAACTTGGCAGTCGCTGAGAGCAACTGCTCGGTGGATTCGCGAAGTTTGTCGATACTCTTGTGCGCCTGCGCGAGCTGCGTATCGAGCGAAGCTGCCCGCAGGGCTGTGCTGCTGTACTTGCCTATCGAAAAGAGCGCCGTCCCCGCGACAATCATAACCGCCGCGCCGATCGCCGTGAGCGAAAAACGACTCAGCTCGAATTTGCGCGCCGGTCTCTCGGTTTGAGGAATGAGAGCGATGGTCAAACGCCCCCTGCCCCAGGAGAAAATCCGTCGAAACGCCACACGCGCCGCGATGAATCCTGTCCCGAAACTCTGCACGATGCGTCCGTACCAACGTTTTTCTTGTTCTTTAAAGCTGCGCAAGCCTTCCGGCACTTTGTCTCTCCCCGTTAAAACGACGGATTATTTCTAATCCGGCCAATAAATGTAGCATTTTCACGCGCAAACTGTCAAAGGAGCGCCGCGCGAGCGCATTCACGCCCGCTCAAAAATTCGCTATATTAGAAAGGAATAACCGGGCAATCGGTTTCTTCTTCAACACCAGCTTTTCAGGAGATTCTCACATGCCGAATTTTACGTTCAA
Organism: uncultured Treponema sp.; assembly: GCA_964466815.1. Lineage (GTDB taxonomy): Bacteria > Spirochaetota > Spirochaetia > Treponematales > Rectinemataceae > Rectinema. The sequence continues at coordinate 7,583 of CAYXOW010000042.1, read as the reverse complement.
AACTGAAGTGAACCAACTTCTGAACCTCATCACGCATTCGCTCTACTCTCACAAGGAAGTGTTCCTCCGCGAGCTCATCTCGAACGCCTCAGATGCGATCGACAAACTCAAGTACCTCACTGTATCGGACGACGCCTTTAAAACGCTCAGCTTCGAGCCGCGCATCACGGTGAAGATCGACGAAAACGCCAAGACGCTCACCGTGTCGGACAACGGTATCGGGATGGACGAACAGGAACTCGCGGACAACCTCGGCACCATCGCTCGCTCCGGCACGAAAGCCTTCCTCGAGCGCCTCGGCGAGAACGACCGCAAAAACTCAAACCTCATCGGCCAGTTCGGTGTCGGATTCTACTCGGCTTTCATGGTCGCGGACCAGATCGAAGTTGTCAGCCTCAAGGCAGGAACGAGCGGTGCTCATGTCTGGAAGAGCGACGGCAAGTCCGGCTACGATATCGAGCCGAGCATTCGTGCGGGCTTCGGTACCGACGTCATCCTCCATCTCAACGACGATGGTTCGGAGTATCTTTCGCGCTGGAGCATCG
>CAYXOW010000042.1:6171-7028 GCA_964466815.1 uncultured Treponema sp. | reverse complement strand
CCTCAAGCGATACTCGAACCACATCGCCTGGCCGATCCACCTCATTTCCGAAGAAAAGAGCTATGCCAAGGACCCCGCCAAAGCCGAGTCGAAGACTGTCGACGAGCAGGTGAACAGCGCGAGCGCCCTCTGGCGCCGCCCTAAATCCGAACTCACCGACAAGGATTACATCGACTTCTACAAGTCCCTCACCGGCGACGAAAAGGATCCTCTCCTCTGGATCCACACCAAGGCCGAGGGCACCATCGAGTACAGTTCCCTGCTCTACATCCCCTCGCACGTACCAGCCGACCTCTACATCCCGACGCACGAACAGGGCATCAAGCTCTATGTGAAGCGCGTGTTCATCACCGACAAGGAACTGCAGATCCTGCCGCCTTACTTCCGCTTCGTACGCGGTGTAATCGACTCGGACGACCTGCCCCTCAACGTGAGCCGCGAGATGCTCCAGCACAATCGCGTCATGATGACGATTCAGCAGAACACCCTCAAGAAACTCTTCAGCGAGCTCGAGCAGCTCTCGACGACGAATCCCGAAAAATATACAAACTTCGTCGCACTTTTCAACGTCCAGCTCAAAGAGGGCCTGCTTTCCGACTGGACGAACCGCGATCCTCTCCTCAAGCTCGTACGCTTTAAGAGCACCGGCACAGAGGGCTGGACAAGCCTCGCCGATTACAAGACCCGCGCCGGCGAGAGCCGCAAATCCGTCTACTATTTGACGGGCGAAAACGAGTCGCGGCTGCGCGCCTCTCCCCTCCTCGAGACCTTCGCCGAGAAGGGTATCGAAGTGCTCCTCGGAACCGACGAGATCGATGAGCTGGCCTTCAGCGGAATCGGCGAATTCGAGGGGATGC
>CAYXOW010000042.1:0-6155 GCA_964466815.1 uncultured Treponema sp. | reverse complement strand
AAGAATCTTCAGCAGCTCGATGCCGAGGAAGAACTCGGTTCGACGAAGAGCGAGCACAAAGAGCAGGGCGACAAGGCGGTCGGCATTCTGAAGAGTGTGCTCGGCGAGCGTGTCAAAGACGTGCGCATCTCGAAGCGCCTCGGCAAGAGCCCATCCTGCGTCGTCGTCGACAAAGACGATCCCACGCCCGCCTACCGCAAGCTCATGGAACGCCTCACCAATGAGCCTGTGCCCGAGTCGAAGCCGATTCTCGAGATCAACGCAGGACACCCGCTCATCGAGCGGCTCATTGCACTCGACACGCGCAAGACGCTGAGCGGAGGCGACCTTGCCGCGACTCAAGAACTCGACGACCTCGCAAATGTCCTCTTCTACGAGGCGATGCTCGCCGAGGGAGAGCACTTCGAAGTGCCCCAGGACTTCTCCGAGCGCCTCAACAGACTCCTCGCGAAATAAGCCACAGTGGGGGCGCCGGCAGTCGGCGCGCGAACGGCATCCGGGGCCCCGACCTCGCCTTTGTGCCGGCAAACCGCGCGCCTGGCGCGCCCCCACATGGAGAACGACCCATGGCAACAGGCTACGAACGACCCGATCATTGGACCCTCCGCGCGAAGAAAGAGGGCTACCCCGCCCGCTCGGTCTACAAACTCGAAGAGATCGTCCGTAAGTTCGACCTGCTGAAGGGGCTGGGCGGCAGGCGTGGCGGCGCGGTGGCGCGCGTTTCCACAAGCGGCGATGATGCAAGGCTCGGCCGAGTGCGCGCCTCGGAGGAGCGCGGCCCAGCCATTCTCGACGTGGGCGCCGCCCCCGGCTCCTGGAGTCTCTGGCTTTTGCGCCAGCTCATGGGGCGCGGCACACTCGTCGCGGTCGATATCCAGGATCTCGGGATCGCCCCTGCCGACGCCAATTTTGCGTTTCTGAAGGGAAGCATACTGGACGAACCGGTGCGCGCGCGCCTGCGCGAGCGCGGCCCCTACGATCTCGTGGTTTCGGACGCCGCCCCGGCGACTTCTGGGAACCGCCTGGTGGACCAGGCCCGCTCGGAGGAGCTCGTGGAGGCCGTGATGGGCCTTGCGCTCGAGGTGCTGGCGCCGGGGGGCGCGCTGGTGATGAAGATTTTCCAGGGAGGCGAAGAGAAGCGGCTCATCGCCGAGTTGCGCGGGCACTTCGCGCAGGCGCGCGCATTCAAGCCCGAAGCCTGCCGCGCCGAATCCTTCGAGACCTACCTGGTAGCGATAGGTTTCGCGCATTAAGATTCCCAGAAAGTTTCAAACTGATCAGCGGAATTTTTGTACTCTTTCCCACCGTATGCGTACCTGCTTTGCATGTGGTACATACTGAGAGTACACACTTGCGGGAAAAAGGCTGTATTCTTCCTCGCGCTCCTACGCAAACCTGTAAGGGGCACATATTTCGAACACAGACTATAATTTCGCTTATCACTCTCCATCCGGCCATCCGGTCCAGATTTTATTTCATCTATCATGTCTATGTATGACTTTTTAACCAGATAGTCGATAAAATGTCCACATTCTGGTTAATATTTAGAGGAAGCGGGTGAAGCGAATATCATTCGAGTATCCCGAGATCGACTCTCTCCAGCTTCAGCAGAGACTGAAGGACTACGTCGCTCCCCGCGATAAAGTTATAAAGTTGCTCTGCTCTGGCGATCTTGTCAGAATAAAGAAGGGCCTTTATATTGACCCGCACTCTCAGTACGTGTGATGTATCAATTGATCGATGGCAAGCGCGCCTAAATGATCGCGAGTGCTGAAAAGGCTCTTTTCGACATGCTGTATCTCCGATATCCAGATATTAAAGAATCGGAATTTGAAGCACATGTCTTTGAAAATATGCGGATCGATGAGAGCGATTTTGCTCGCTTAGATTTTTCTATCCTCGAAGCAGTACTGAGCACCTGCAGACGCCGCTCTATTGTTTCGCTGCACAGATTCATACCAAAGAGGGCACATCATGGCTGATCCCATCGCTTCTTTTGTAAATAGGCGCCATCCATCGAATTTCGAGGAGTACGATCGATCGCTTCGGCTCTTTTTCGGGCTTGATCGCTTTTCAGAAAATTTCGATTTTCAGCCTGTTGTCTCCCAACCCCGCGTTTCGCTTCGAACCTTGGTTTGAATTCATCAGAAAAGAGTTGGGCGCGCAGGGCCTCGAAATTGAGATTGACCACAAAGATACACCGTCTCAAGTGCACTCAGGATTTCTGAAAACGAATACACGCAAAGCGGTTGTTTCGATCACTGTACCAGCAGCGATTTCCACTTCGAATCTATCGAATCGACACATCAAAGTCACATTTAAAGCGAATATTGATCCTCCTTCTACATTCGCGACAGAGAACAAGCTCCTTTTGGAGCCTATTCCTTTTAGCATGCGAGTTCTGTCTCCGGAGAGTTTTTCGCGGGCGAATTTCACGCGCTTTTGGAGAGAGATTGGGCGCACCGAGTAAAAGGGCGAGAAAAACATACCTGTTCGCCTCGACTATATGATCTCTAAACTCAAGGCAAATCATGAAAAATCTCTGAAATCCGGCTACAACCCTGATATCGAGCTCACTTCGAGTGAGTCTCTGTAATTCCTCAATCAGAGAATATTTCAACTCGATGTCGCGTCAGCGAGAGAAGAAGTGTATCTCTTCGTTCATGACAGAGATCAGCTCTCGCTCTGGCCACGCGAGTTTTTTTTAGGAAAATCGCGAATCGCATTCGTTTTGTAATCTGAATGTACTTTGCCAATCCGCAAGGGGAAGCTTTAGAATTGCTTGGTTACACGTCGCAAATTGATCAAGATTACGAATGCTTCGACAGTATAAAGATTTAGACAGGACTCTCCGGATTGTACATGATCAACATTTTGGCTCTAATTGGTGAAAAATAGGCGCTCAATTTGCGCGCGTACCTTTAGGGCATAAATTTTCAGGGTTCGCTATCTAGTCTCAATTTTTTCCCTTCTAAAAAGTGCTCCATCATGTCGAAGTCCTTGGCCTTCACTTCGAAATTTGCTCCATGCGCTCTAGGAGCGCCTCGCGATCGGGCATAGTTCTCAGGAAATCGACAAAACCTTCGTCGGAGGCGAGGTTTGCGATCTGGGCGAGGATCTGCAAGTGTCGAGTCTCATCTGCGGCGAGCACAAGAAAGAGGGTGTGAACAGGCTGCGCGTCCGGCGCTTTCCAATCGATCGGTTGAAAGAGATACGCAATGTAGACGAGATCGCTTTTCAGACTCTCGCTACCGAACTTTCGGACATGGGGTATCGCGATTCCATTGCCGATCGCGGTGCTCATAACCTCCTCGCGCGACAACAGTGCATCGGTCAGCGCCTCCCTGTCGAGCCCCTCCGGAAGCTCCACAGCCTGCACAAGCTGCCCTATCGCGTTCGCCACGTCGATGGGATCGACAAGGTAGAGGGGGGAACCGTGCGGTAGTAATGACGCAAAGGTCATAGCAGGTTCATTTCATGTCGTAGGTAAAAACTGCAGGCTCTGCACCCGCTACTTCAACCTGAACATATATTTTCGCGGGCCGCGGAATTGGATTCTTCCCTACAAATGGCAGGAGCAGGACATTTTGACCTGCGCCCTGTTTGAATTGAAGCGATGGGACACATGAGCGTTCGATATTGGTTTTTCGCATCTGTATCTTTGCGTCGTTGTTGGGTTCACGCGAAGTATTGACATCCCAGAAATCAATAAAATTATACAAAGTATATACTTTTGCCGCTTCTTGGCCATCCGGTTGTACCGCGTCAGCAATGATGCTGACTTCCGCTTCCTTAGGAAGATTGAAGCTCAGTTTGACAATGAAGAATTCATTCAATTTTCCCCGTATGAGCGAACTTGGCTCGAAGTAGGGATTCACATCATTGTTGTTGCCAAATTTCTTCAGGTCTTGATATGTCGCCTGAGAGAGGCTCACCAGAGGCTTCGACGCATCGAAGGCCGGCGCCGACGCGCATCCCGTGAAAATCATGAGTAGAGAACCAACTGCAAGAATAACGGCAGCGTTCAAATGAATAGATTTCATAGTATCTATGTATATAAAAAAAAAGCCAGCCTCACAAGAGGCTGGCCATGCTGTTAATTCAGGAAATTTTTAGAAAGAAACAGCATAGTAGAGTGTGAGAGCATAGTAGACAGCGCTGTTGAATCCAACGCTGACTTCGGAAGTGAGTCCGTTGCCATAGGCATAGTCTACATTGCCATACACATCGTAACCACTGGACGCATACGATGCACCAACACTCGCGGAGAGCTTGTCGGTCAGACTATACGTGCCCTGGCCCCACACAGAGTAAGTTCCAACGCCCGCGGTGCTGACATAGCCAGCTTCGAGGTTGGCGGTGAGCTTGTCGATACCGGTATACTGGAATCCAGCGGCGCCCTTATAGGTGTTGGCATCGAACTTCAGCTGGCCGATAACGACCGCGATGAGGTTCTTCATACCGGTGTACTTAAAGCCGAGGTTGGCGACGTTGTTCGGAGTGTTGAGATCGAGATTGACGAGAGCGGCGAACGTTCCTACGCCCTTCATGTCATACTTGAGTCCAACATCGGTGCTCTTAAGCACGCTAACGGTGGTGGCAGCGGTAGTGCTGATGGGGAGGTTCACACCGAGAGTAAGACCGTTCATCGGGAGGGTCTCAACGAGGACGCCCCAACCGGTGGTGCGATCCGTACCGCCGAATACATCAACGCCTGCCCAGTACGGGAGCGTGGTGCGGAAATCCGCATTGCGGTTGTTACCAAGAATGACCTTCGTGTACTGGCCTTTCCACCAGAAGTTCCAGTCGCGGAACTTTGGATAGGTAGGTGTCGTCGCTAGACTATTGATTCCATCGAGGTAACTCTTGTCCAAGAATCCATCAATGGTCGCGCTGATACCATACTTGCTGTCCTTGTCGGAAGCCTTGAAGGTCAAAAGGTCATATCCTGAACCCCACTGCACAAACTGAGCGTTGCCAGTCTGATCGAGGAAATTCAACTGACCATAGAGGGATACCGCGGTCGTGACCTGCGCGGAAACTGCGCCGACCATCGCAATAGCGAGAAGCAAAACGATTAGCTTCTTCATGTCTAATCCTCCTTGAAAATCAGATCGGGGCCTCGCCAACGGCTCGGTTGTCCCCTCTCTAAGTTCGTTCCGAAGTATATATCGGCACTTTTTGTACTGTCAAGCACATTTGATTTAAGTTTTTTCATAAAAGATTCAGAAAATTTCATGCCTGTTTACGTGGTTTTATACAAAACGTTGGCTGAACGCGAAATAATTATGCACTTTTCCGCCCGCGTCTTCAGGCATTTCAACGGGGTGCGCCCCCTGAGCGATTGTGCTTGAAACTGCGGTATCACCTCCTTCGCCTAAGTACCAAATACCTTTAAAGTATCGGCAATGAGAAAATACTCCTTGAGTAGATTCTCGCACTGCGCTGACTCACGCGATTCACATCAGGGCAGTTTCGCGACGATGTCCTTGAGCCACGGTTTCTTCTCGAGATCCCGCTGCAGGCCCTCGGCACGCGCCTTATTCACGTAGTCCGGGTTTTCGAAGAAATAATGATAATTCGTGTGCACATCGTAGGTCCCATTGATGAGCGCGACAGTGTCTTCGGTCATGACGAGCTCTTCGTCGGTGGGGATGACGAATACCCTCACCTTCGAACCAGGGCCGGTGATCTCGAGCTCGGCATTTCGGCACTTCGCGAGCGCGTTCTTCTTTTCGTCTATGACGATGCCGAGCTCAGCGAGACCTTCGGTGGCGAGCTTGCGGATCTCGGGACCCATTTCGCCGACACCCGCGGTAAAGACGAGCGCGTCGACGTGACCGAGGGCTGCATAGTACGATCCGATGTATTTCTTGATGCGGTAGGCTTCGACTTGCTGGGTGAGAATTGCGATGGGGTCGCCCTTTTCGGCGGCGGTCTCGACATCGCGGCGGTCGGCCCACTTGGTGGTGAGACCCAGGACGCCCGACTCTTTGTTGAGCTTCTTCTCGATCTCGGCGGCGGTCATGCCGGTTTTGCGCATCATGTGGAAGATAATGCCGGGGTCGATGTCGCCGGAGCGGGTGCCCATCACGAGGCCTTCGAGCGGGGTGAGGCCCATCGAGGTGTCGAAGGAGCAGCCGTTCTTGACGGCA
>CAYXOW010000041.1:10335-16246 GCA_964466815.1 uncultured Treponema sp. | reverse complement strand
AATCGAACCGTTGACCTTATCCTTACCATGGATATGCTCTGCCAACTGAGCTACAGGGGCGCAAATAGAGCGTGGCGAATATATCACTCGATGAGGGATATGTCAAGATCGCGACGTACTTCTCCCGCGAGCTCTTCGGGAGAAAGCATTGGTTATTGAAGCAGCAACCTTGTCTTTTGTCAACACAAGGAGCGCAATTCCTATCACCGAGAAAACAAAAGTCCCCGCAACAAGAGGCACCCCCGCGTATATAAGTTTGGAGTGTGCGCGCGCGACCGCCGAGAGCGCCAGGTGATCGACCAGGATTGCGGGCACCACCGCCACTATCGAAAATGCCAGCATCTTGAGCGCATACTTGAGCGATTCCCAGAGCTCGGAGCGAATCCCTTCTATGTTGCCGCGGATGAGCGCGGCTACAAGGAGGGTTGTGTTGACTAAGCTCGATAGTGAAAGCGCAAAAGCGATTCCCGGTCCCTTAAATCCCGGGGCCAGCACGATCACTAAAAGCACGTTGACACCGAAGCTGGCGATGCCGGCCCAGGTTGGAGTTTTCGTGTCGCTACGCGCGTAGAATGCCGGCGCGATCAGCCTGTTCATCGCAATGAAAACGAGTCCCGTCTGATGCCAAAAGAAGGCCCCTGCTGTCAGCCCCACAGAAATATCCGAAAAATCGCCGCTCTTGAAGAGGAGCGTCACGATCCGCACATTGAAGGCCATGGAGAACACCGCCACAGGTACCGTGAGAAGCAGGAGCGAGCGCATAGTCTGCCCGAGCGTCACCGAGTAATCGTGCCAGGCGTTCTCGCGCACGGCATCCGCGAGGCGCGGCAACAGCACCGTTCCCGCCGAAACTGCGAATATGCCGAGGATGAGCTCCTGCAGGCGGAGCGAATACTGGAGGCTGGACGCGGTGCCTGTGCCCACGCGCGACGCGAGCGCAGTACTGACGAGATCGTTGACCTGATAGGCGGCCATCCCAAGGATGGTCGGTGCGATGAGGGCAAAAACCTTGAGCATGCCGGGGTTCTTGAACGCGCGCAGCGGATTCATGAAGCCAAATCGCGTACCGAGCTTGAGCACGGCCGGCACCTGCACTATCGCCTGTGCGAAGCCGCCGATCACCACACCGACCGCCATCGCGCGTGCAGGGTTCCCAAGTCGATTGCCTACGAGCCACGGCACCACGATAAAGCAGAGGTTGAAGAGGATGGGCGCGAGTCCCGATGGACCGAAAATTTCGTGCGAATTGAGAATCCCCTGCAGGAGCGCGGCGAACGACACAAGCGCGAGGAAGGGAAACATGATGCGCGTGAGAATCGTGGTCTCAACGGGGTCCGAGCCGAAAAGTTTAACAATGATGGGCGCAAAGGCGATCCCAAGCGCGACGACCGCACCCACGCAGATAGTCAGCACCGTCAGGCTCGCTGATAGGAATTCGCGGGTTTCGGAATCGCTCTTCGCGTGTAGATAGCCTTTGTAAGTGGGAATAAAGGCGACCGTGATCGATCCTTCGGCGAAGAGCCGCCGCATAAAGTTCGGAATGATGAACGAGACTGTAAAAGCGTCCGAAAAGAGCCCCGTGCCGAGGAAGCGCGCCTTAGTCATCTCACGGATAAGGCCAAGCACGCGTGATATCAGTGTGAGAAACGAGAGCACACCGGCGCTGCGCATCATTTTCGCTGATGCGTGTTCGTCGTGTTCATTTTTAGTGTGTGGGGCCATTGCCGCTAGCCTACTTCAAGCGCACTGAAAGATGAAGAGGGAGGGCGCCACCGGGCCTCGCCACCGGACCTCGCCACCGGGCCTCATCGATCGCCCCATTTCAGCACAGGGCTCGCCCATGCTTTAATGGACACCATGATCAGCCATCCACGCACTTCTTCTATCAAACTCATCGCCCTCGACCTCGACGACACTCTGCTGCGTACAGATCTCAGTATATCGGAAGAGAACAAACGCGCCCTGCAGCGCGCTGAAAATATGGGTATCCACATTGTCCTTGCATCTGGGCGCAACTACCACTCGATGCGCCGCTACGCGGAAGAGCTCTTCATCCATCGGCGCGGGGATTTTCTCATCGGCTCGAATGGTGCGCAGCTCATTAAAGCCAGCACAGGCGCGCTCCTCGAAGACCTCGCGCTTCCTGCCGCATTCTGCAAATCTCTTGTGGAGGACTTCGAACGCAAAGGCTACTTCTGGCAACTCTACCTCAATGGAAAGATTTACTGCAGCCGCCTCAACAAATGGGCTCTCATCGACCATCAGCTCTCCGGGCTTCCTCTCGAGGTGATCGGCAATCTCGACGAAGTGGTAAACCGAGATCAGACGAAGATCGTCATCGGAGGAGAACCAGCCCAGATCGAGTCGATCTATCACGAATTGATCGCGAGCATAGGGGATCAGACTGAAATCGTCACCTCCAAGCCCTACTTTCTCGAGGTACTCCCGAAAGGTGCGAGCAAGGGAGCCGCGCTCGAGCGTCTGACCGCCCGCCTTCACCTCAGCATGGATTCAGTGCTCGCGATCGGCGACGCCCGCAACGACCTCGAGATGATCAAACGTGTCGGCTGGGGCTGCGCGCCCGCCAACGCCGCGGAAGAAATCCGAGCGGTAGCGCGCTTTGTGTCCTTGAAGACGAATGAAGAGGATGCAGTGGCCGATATTCTCGCCCACCTTGTGTTCAGCGAGGAAGTCCCGATAGAAATTCGATGAGATACTGCTGAATGCCGAGGAAAAAGCGATTCTGAAGCTCGGCGGCCGGTTGAGAAATGTAGCGGTAGTGCCAACTCTCCCACCTGTAGCCGGTAACCTGCTCCATCCCCTTGGGAAAGGAGAGCGAAAAGCCGAATTTTTCAGCATTTGAGCTGAGCCAGCGACTCTGGGGAGTAGCGGCGAATTCGTCGGTGATCGATCCAAAATCGATGGCGGTGCCGAGCTGATGCTGCGACATCCCGGCGGGCGCCGAAACACGTTCCGCCTCAACTTTCCCCATTTCTTTCACATTGCGCTCGAACACGCTTTTCTGATACGCGTACGATCTGTAAGTCGATGACACAACGAGCGTGATCCCTTCGGCACGTGCCGCCTCGGCCATGCGCAAAAGGGCATCTCTCGCAGGCGCGCGCAACTGCATATTCTTCTTCGAGGTCGCGAAAGGATAGTTCCCATCCAGCGAGACGAGATCCGAGGGCACAAAATTCGAAGGAAGCGCCACGCTTTTATCGACACGGCGCAAGAGATTCGGGTCGCTCTTCATCACATCGAGAACTTCCTTGAAGAGCACGGTAAAACCCGTGGCATTCTTGCCGATTCCGTCCACTATCCGCGCTCTGTCAGCGTCGCTCAACCGAAGCGCGGCGATTCCCGCCCTGACTGAGGACTGGATGTCGCCAGGCAATGCCGCGAGCGGATCCTTTTGAGTCGCGGAACACGCCGTCGCTACAAACAGCGCAAAGAGAATCACAGCGATAGTTGCAAAACGCGATGAAGCACGCATAATGGGAACATACCACGATCGCGCCATATATTGAAAGGATGCCCCATGACGACAGCGCAATACTCTCGATTCTCTGAAATTCGCACCGAGATGAAAGGCTACATCGAAGCGTTGCTCGAAGAGAGCGCGTGGATTTTCGACATTCAGCGCGCACTCTATCGCCAAAGAGGCTATCGCGAGGAGGATCTCGAGTCGCCCATCGTGTACAACCTCGCGCTCGACGAGGTTAGACCCGAAAGCGATCTCCGCATCATCGTAGTGGCCGACAACCCAGGTCTTCAGGAGCAAAAACTCAAAAACCACCGCTACCTTGTCGGTCAGTCCGGCAAACTGGCGGTCTCATGGTTTCGAAACAACCTCGACATGGATTTCAGAAGCACGACCATTATCATCAACAAAACCCCGATTCACACGCCCAAGACCGCCGAGCTGCGCGTCTTGGCCACGTTGGCGGGCGAAAGGCGCGACAAGCTCGTATCGCTTCTGGAAGAGAGCCAGAGAGTCATGGCTCGATTCGCGATTGAACTTGCGGAGTGTTTGGGATGTCCGCTCTGGGTTTCGGGAATCGGCGAACTACGGAGCCATGGAATTTTTCAAGTCTGGGCGGAGGAACTTCGCGCGCTCGCCGCATTCTCACATAGCGACACCCGCGCGAATATTCTGCTCTTTCGGCACTTCTCGATGAATCAGTTCGCGATTGAATTCGCGGCTGCGCAGCGAGAAGAGGCCGCGGGGAACCTCGTCAGCGCAGACGGCACCTCAGGCACCAGCTCAACGCTCGTCCTCCTCAAAAAGATCGGCGTACGCAATAGGGAGAAAGTCCTAGGATTCTAACTCGACGCGAAAAATTTAACTGCGACCTCGATGTTTAACGCGAAGATAGACTTGTTTCCCAGGTACCATTGGGTTGGTGCGCTCATCGATCTCGAAGAGGTTCACCGCCTTGATGAGCTCGCCCAGCTTTCTAAAACCGTAGTTTCGCGGATCGAACTCGGGAAGCCGATTGGCGATATAGGTTCCAACCTCCCCGAGATACGACCATCCGAATTCGTCGGCAGCCTCTTCGGCCGCACTGAGAAGAAGTGTCTTGAGCTTCTTGTCGCTCTTGATGTCGGAGGGCGCTGACGCCACACGACTCGAGTCCTTGTCCGGCGGGCTCTCACGCTCTTCATCGGCCTCAGCGACATTCGCCTGAAGAATTTCGGTGTAGATGAATTTGTCGCACGCCGCGACGAAGGGTTTCGGTGTCTTACGTTGCCCAAATCCGAGAACGAGCTTTCCATCCTCGCGCAGACGAGCGGCCAAACGAGTAAAGTCGGAGTCGCTCGACACGATGCAGAAACCGTCGAGATTCTCCGTGTAGAGCAGGTCCATCGCATCGATGATCATTGCGCTGTCGGTCGAATTCTTGCCCGTGGTGTAGGCGAATTGCTGTACCGGCTGAATGGCGTACTCGAGGAGTCGCTCTTTCCAGCCGCGCAGATTGGGGTTCGTCCAATCGCCGTAGATACGTTTCACGCTGGCGATGCCATATTTCGCAATTTCGGCCAAAAGACCATCGATGATCGATGGCTGAGTATTATCGGCATCAACGAGGACCGCAAGTTTCTGTTGCGGATCTGATTTCATGTACACTCTCCTAGGAGGATTTAGCGCACGAGGAGCAACTGAATGTCGCACACATTCGTGCCGGTCGGGCCAGTGCGCAACAGCGCTCCGGCCTTGTCGAAGAAATGGTACGAGTCGTTCTCGGCCAAGTACGAGGCTGCACTCAAACCAAGCTCACTCGCGCGTGCGAGCGCCTCGATGTCCGCGAAGGCCCCTGCCGCGTCGGTAGGCCCATCGTTGCCGTCCGTGCCCGCTGAGAGAAAGACTGTACGGGGCAGATAATTTCGCAGCGCGATCGGAAAGTGTTCGAACTCATTGAGCACCGAGAGCGCCATTTCTTGATTCCTGCCCCCCAAACCTTTCCCTTTGAGCGTCACGGTCGTTTCGCCACCCGCGATGACACACACCGGAGGCTTAGCAGGAATTGCATGTATTATAATATCTTGCACAAATCCTGAAAAGAGCTTTCCGATTTCGCGCGCTTCGCCTGCGAGCCGCGTTCCGAGGATGATTGTCGCGTATCCGAGCTCCCTGCCTTTACGCTCTGCCTCTTGTATCGCTTGAAAGTTCGTACCGACGAGCATGGTCGAACAGGACGCGAAAAGGGCGTCGCCCGGCTTCGGTGTCTCCGGACGATCCCCTGCGAGCCCACCGCGTAGCGCGGACGCCACGGCTTTTGGGAGTCTCTCTATGAGCTTGAAGCGTTCAAAGATAGCAGCGACATCCCTCCACGTACTCGTATCGGGAACCGTGGGTCCCGAGGCGATCACATCGAGGTCGTCGCCCATGACATCGGAGAGCACAAGG
>CAYXOW010000041.1:6443-10291 GCA_964466815.1 uncultured Treponema sp. | reverse complement strand
GCGAACAGTGTTGATCTCGTGGATCGTCGCGCCGCAGCCGAGAAGCAGCTTAGTGACGGCGGCCTTGTCTTCGAGGGTGAGTCCTTCGGCGGGGGCGGAGAGGAGCGCGCTGCCACCGCCCGAGATGAGGACGCAGACCAGAGTTTTCTGGCCTTCCGATTCCCAGGCGCGCACCTGAGCTGCGAGCTCGAGCATCTCTTTGCCTGCGGCGACGGAGCGCTGGTCAGGAACGGGGTGGCCTGCCTCTATAACGCGAATGGAACGCGCGCGGAAGAGGTCGCGGTGGGCGGAAGCGAGGTGGAGCGGGCGGCCGTCTTCATGCGCTTTGGCGACAACGAGCCCTACAGTCACTCGCTCACCGAGGAGCGAAACGATGCTGGCCGCCATGGGCAGAGAGGCCTTCCCGAAGGCAGCGATCGCGATCTTGTCAAATGCCGAGAGATCGTATTTCTTTTCCGATGCACCATCGGACACGCTCAGAATGGAACCCTCGAGCGAAAGACAGTACGAGAAGAGGTGCTCAGGCATGACGCGATCGACAGCGGCACGAAAAATCGCCTCTGCGTCTTCGCGAAGACTGGAAAGTGGGCTCTGGGTCATCTCTTTGTCCTCATTTCTTTTTTTGTTCGCGGCTGATCGCCTGCCTGCTGAGATCGAGGTTGCGCGCTACTTGGATGCTTCTCGAGAGCTCGAAGGCGCGCGCGAAGAGGGGCTCGGCGTCGCGCGGTTGTTTGAGCGTGTTCATATAGATCGAGGCCGCGTTGTTGAGCGCAGGCCAGTTCGTCTCGTCCAATGCGAAGGATTCTTTAAAAGCTTCGATGGCCTCGAGATACGAACCCGATTCTCTGAGGGTCTCCGCTTCCTTGAATCGCTCCATCGCCTTTCTTGTGGCGGCAAATTTTTTCTCGTCTTCGCACAGTCCGAGGCGAGTTTCCATGAGGCCTCTCATGTGAAAGGCTTTTCCGCCTTCCGCGCACTCGGGTTCCTTGAGCGCAAGTTTGTATCGGCGAGCGGCCTCTTTGCGCTTACCGACCGCATAGGCGAGATCTGCCAGCGCCGAGTGTCGATAGAACGAGGCTCCGTACAATTTTTCTTCTTTAATAAGATAGCGTTCAGCTTCTTCGGGCTTGCCTTGGGCAAGAAGAATAACCCCGAGGTTTCGCAACACGCGTATCGAAGTAGGTTCAGACAGCTCCAGTTTTCGAAACCACTTTTCCGCTTTTGCATAGTCGCCGGCAATATAGGCATTGAGGCCGAATCGCTCGCACAATGTCGCATAGAGCTTGTTCATCGGCCTCAAAGACTACATCAATGCACAAACAAGGACAATATGAGGACCGCAATGAAGGCGACAACACCCTCGACCGCTGTGGCCGACGTGTAAGCCTTGTACGCGGTGTTCACCGGCATACCGGAGAACTGGGAGACTACCCAGAAGTATGAATCGTTCGCGTGGGAGACGACCATGGAACCGGCGCCGATCGCAATGGTGGTGAGCGCTGGATCGAGGCCTAAGGTTTGCAGCATGGGAGCCATGATTCCCGCCGTGGTGACGATGGCTACTGTCGATGAACCCTGAGCAGTCTTCAACGCTGCTGAGATTATAAAGGGAAGGAAAATACCGAGCTGCATTCCCGCCATGTTCGTCTTGATGAAATCGGTGATCGGACTTGCCTTGATGATCGCTCCGAGCGACCCACCCGCCGCCGTAATGACAAGGATAATTGCAGAATCTTTGATTCCTTCACCCATCCATCCGGAAATTGCATTTTTATGTTCACCCTTCTCGACTAAAAGAAGCGACACAAGAACGCCGAGTATCAGCGCCGTCACCGGGTCGCCGATAAATGACAAGAAAATACGGAATCCACCGTTCCCAAAAGGTTTTGAGGGAAATTCCGCTACACTTTTGAGAAGAATGAGCACAATCGGCAGCACGATCGGCAGGAAAGATAGGAATGTGTTGGGGAGCCTGCCGAATTTCTTCACGATTTCAGAGTATGTCTCGTGAATCTCCGGCTCGATCTGATATTTCTTAGCAAATTTTGTCGCCCAGAGGAGACCTGCAAGCGCTGCTGGAATAGCTGTGATCAAGCCAAGAAGGATGACCTTCCCAAGATCGGCGCCCAGAGCACTCGCCGCGGCGATGGGGCCAGGAGTGGGAGGCACCATCGTATGGGTCGCGTAGAGGCCTGTGGAGAGAGCGACCGCCATTACAGCCATCGATATGCCCGACTCCTTTGCGAGCGCTTTGTTGAGGGGGTTCAAGATGACATACCCCGAATCGCAGAAAACAGGGATCGAGACGACATATCCCGCAATGTTCATCGCCAGCGGCGCGCGCGATTTTCCCACAAGTTTGAGAATCGCTTGCGTCATGGAGAGAGCTGCACCCGTCTTCTCGAGTATGGTCCCCATAATCGTACCGGCCACAATCACGATGCCGATACTTGTCAGCGTGCCCCCAAATCCGCTTTTTATTCCGTTCACCACATCAAGCGCGGGAAGCCCGATCGAGAGACCAAACACAAAGGAAACACCGATAAGCACAAGAAAGGCGTTCACCTTGTATCTGCCGGTGAGGATGATGATAAGGATCACCGCGATGAGCAAAAACAACAATGCGACTACACCTGATACCATATTTTCCTCCTAAAAGTTATCTTAACTCATGCCATCGCACAACGCAAATAAAAAATGACAAAATATAGACATAGATTTTCTTGCAGAATCATCCTCGCTCCAACTCACATCAAACTCGAACCATTTATTGCCCCTCGGATCCCAACAGCAGTTGCACAGGGAGATGGTCGGAAAACCCCTGAGATCCACGCCACTCGAGCGGCGTGCCGTCTTCCGCGAAGAGTTCGGGAGCGTCGGCAACACGAAATTCTTTGAACTCGATTCCCACACCATCCCGGCACGCCGCGTTCAGGAAAAAGCTGTCGAACTGTTCGCGCGATTCCTTATACGCGATGCTGAATCCGCTAGGCGTCTCGCTCCATACATTGTAGAGCGCGACTTGAGCAGTGTTTGTCGATGCACGCTTCAGTTCCTCCCACGAATTGGAAGCATACAGGGGCGCACCTTCGGGCGATGACGATTGAGAACCTAAGCCCAGGGGCATTATCCCCGTGGGATAGGCCCGCTTTATGCGCAGGTACTCATCGGGCGACTCATTGAAGTCACCGCATACAATGATGGGCACCCCTGGTTGTTCAGCCTCTATCATGCGGATCCTATCTACCAACAGCGCGGCCGATGCCCTCCGTGCAGGTTCAGTCTCCTTGGCCCCCTCCATCTTGGATTTCCAGTGACACACAAAGAGAATAATATTCCCGAAATCTCCGCACTTTACTTCGACTTCCAAAATATCTCTCATAGGACCAAAGCCCCACGCATCGAGTACCGCATGAGTTCGAAGCGCAACAATCGGGAATCGCGACAGCACACCTGAGTGAATAACTCCATTCTGAGGCCCACCAATCGCCCAGTATGCGTAGGCGCCTCGTCCAAAACGCTCAGCGAGATCCGCGAGCACCTGCTGGTTTTCGATTTCCTGCAGACAGAGAATATCGGGAACGCCGGCGTGCCCGATCGCTGCCCGGCTACGGGGTGCGCCCACGCTGTCCATACGTACGTCCCCCACGCGGCCCTCGTCTGCGAAGGACTTCACCGCGCGCACCACATTCGAGAGCCTTCTCGAATAGAGCTCCTTGTTCCATGTGCCCTTCGAAGGCTTAAACTCTGGGTATTCGTTGCCACTCTCTTCAGCATCGAAAAGATTGTGTACATTGTATGAGACGATGCGAATATTATTATCGGAGCGAAGCGGCGAAAGCGAACAT
>CAYXOW010000041.1:0-6343 GCA_964466815.1 uncultured Treponema sp. | reverse complement strand
AAAATTCAGAGCGCTAATCAACGATTCACTGAAGATCTTTCTTTGACGACACCACTTTCCCAATGAGCCCGTATTCGGTCGCTTCGGAAGCATTCATCCAAAAATCCCTATCGGTATCTTTGGTGATTTTCTCGAGGGATTGCCCGGTAGCCTCCGCGATGATTTCATTGATGCGGGCGCGCGTCTTCTCCAGTTCGCGCGCGTGGATTTCGATCTCTGTCGCGACTCCATTCATGCCGGACAAAGGTTGGTGGATAAGGTATGAAGAGTTCGGAAGCCCAAAGCGCCGCTCTTTCGGAACTGCGAGCAAAATGAGTGCCGCAGCGGACGCCACGAGCCCAATCCCCACAATTTTAACCGGCGCATTGATGAACCGAATCACATCGAATATCGAAAAGCCCGCGTAGACATCTCCCCCAGGAGAATCGATCAAAAGGGTGATAGGTTCTTCCGATATACTGTCGAGAAGAAGCAGCTGGCGCACTACTTTTTCCGAGAGTTCTTTTTCGACCTCGCCGACAAGGAGCACGGTGCGGGTCTTCAGAAATCGTTCCGACATCGGCTCCTCTAATTTCTTGCTCTCGGTATCTTCGTTCTGGGTCGTTTGTGGCTCAGCAAATCTCATTTCTTGAATCTCCTTGAAATCACCTATATGCAGATGGAACTTAACTCGCTTGAATAGTAACGATTTCGCGCCAGCGCGGCAACGCGTAAATACGGCACCAAGGGATCGCACCATGCATCGTTGCCAAGGTCGATATTATATAGTAAATTTTATATGTTTTTCTATCATACATTGAACGAGGCGCGGCGCGTCCTCCAATTAAGCTGCTGCGTGTCGATAAACTTTAGAATCAGGAGACTTTATGCTGAATCGCCATACCATGAGTTCAAGATTCCCATTCCAAGCATCTGCAGGGGCCATCCTCGCGCTGCTCGTGTTCTTCGGCTCTACCGGCACCGCGTTTGGCGCCGAATCGAGACCGTGGTACGCTGCCGGCCTCGAATCGCTGGGCTTCTATGTCTTCGACCAGCCATTCGAACAACCGAATTTCAATGTCACTACAGTAACCGGTACGATAAAGAATAGGCTCTCTTCAAAGGGTAACATCGCGATGCGCGGCAAACCCATCCTGCTCAACTTCTGGGCAACGTGGTGCCCCCCCTGCAAACAAGAAATCCCGACCATTCAAAAGCTCTATGAAACCATGAAGGGCCAAAAATTCGAGATTATGGCCATCGATGTCGGAGAATCCGCGCCGAGCGTCAAGACATTCCTCGAGCAGAATAAAATAACTTACCCCGTCTACCTCGATCCTAAAAATGCGCTCGCCGGCACCTACGCTTCCCGCGGTATTCCTACAACCTATATCCTCGACAAGAATGGAAAGTTCATCGCGGGCATCATAGGCACCTTCGATTACAGCAATCCGCAATTTGTAAGTATTATGAAGGAACTCAGCAATAAATGACCCAGCCGGACATGCTCGCGGCATTCGCCGCCGGCCTTGTTTCCTTTGTCTCCCCTTGCGTGCTTCCGCTGCTGCCCGCCTACCTTTCGTTACTCACGGGACTCACGATCAAAGAGATCTCAGGACAGCAGAAAAAAGCCGAACTGCTGAGGACGAGCCTCATGTTTTCAGCTGGTTTCACGCTGGCTTTTACGGTGCTAGGAATTGTGTTCGCAGGCGGAATGAGTTTTGTCGGTGGAGGCACGTCGAGACTCTTCGGAGAGATCGCTGGCGTGCTCGTCATCGTATTGGGCCTCAACATGCTCTTTGACTTTATAAAGATACTCGGCAATGATGCTCGCCTCATACAAAAATTCGCGGGCAAAGGGAGAGGTCAGGTTAACGCGTTTCTGATGGGCCTCGCGTTCGCAGCAGGGTGGTCGCCATGCATCGGCCCGATACTCGCCTCGATTCTCCTCATGGCGGCAAGAAATGCCAATGTGGGGGCAGCTACGCTGCTCCTTATCGCGTATTCTGCGGGTTTCGCGATTCCCTTCATCGCGAGCGCGATTTTCTTTGAAAAACTGTCGCCGCTGCTTCGATTCCTTAAAAAACACGGAAACGGTGTGCGCATCGTATCCGGCGTTCTCTTGATTGGGTTTGGCGCTGCGATGCTCTTGGGATCCGTGTCCAAGCTCTCGTCGCTGGCCGCGCAGGCAGGAGCCGCGCTCTTGCGTCTAGAGGCTGAAACACCGCTAGTTTCACGCTCGATCGGCGCGGCGATATGGCTGTTGTTCGGGTTTATTTCGCTGCGGCCCATCAGAAAAAGCAAGCGTTCGAGCGAAGCGGCAAACTCCAAAAGGCATGTCGCTTATCTGATCACGGTAATGTTCACGATCCTCGCCGCGCTCGAGGTTTTCGGCGTTGTGAGCCTTGTGAAAATAATAGGAAGCTGGCTGACATTCAGCGGTATTTAAAAACAATGAGCGATTGGAGCGGCGAATCGCCGCGGCGAATAAACCACCAAAGATACATCGCGGCTGTTCGCTCGGCGGGGGAAAACGCCTTTATAAGAGCCCTGCCTGTCTGGCAATCGATAGAGCACCGCGAATCGCTAGATTCCGAACCTGTTCTTCTCCCGAGATGGTCATAATTTCAGAGGTCTTTCCTTCTGGAGTGAGTCTCAGCAACTCTTCAAAAAGAGCGCAACGCTCTTCGATCCCTATCAGAAAGACTCTATTACCAACTTTAAAGCCAAATTCTGGAAAAGCCTGAAGGGCTTTGAGATCATCGGCAACAATGCAAGCTTCGAGAAAACGTTTGCGTACTCGCCAATCGGTCATCATCAGCGTATCCATAAAGCGTGGCATGAGGAAACTTCGAAGAAGTCCGTGATCGCGTACGGCTTCGACGGCGAAAAGTGTGGCTTCGTTTAATTTTTGGACCAATTCAGCTGGGTCATCTATCATTGCATCCCTTGAACCAGCCACAACTGATTTGGCGATTATCGAGTCAGTCGTCAGGCTCTCATACACCTGCCCCGAAAGTGTTGTAACGCTTCCTAGGATTCTGTCGCTCCCGTCGATGGAGATATATTTTGTGTGAGAGCTGAGGTTCACCACTGTTGTGGACTTGCCCCCTCCATAAATCTCGAGCAAGCCGACCATCTGTGTTTCCTCGCCTCGCATGAAATCGAGCCTCTTCGCTGCCGAGATAGGCGATCCACTCAGAGGGTCTGGAGTGTTTTTTATCCCACGAACAAGGAAAATGTCGATACCTATACCGAGATCCGAGCCACCTGGCAACAATTGGAGGCTTGCGGCGAGATCGCTTTTCGCCACTGGTGCCGCCTGATGCGGAAGCTCCATGAGACCGAGCTCCGAGGTAATCATACCCGACGACATGACAAACTGCAGTTCGGATCTACTCAAGCCAGCTTCAGTCAAAGCCTGTTCGAAGAGCTGCCTGAGGCCGCGTGTAAGAGGCGCCTTCGAGCCGGATGCGGCTGTATCCTTCACGCCAATCTTCGCTGAGACATTGGCGAGTATGCTACCATCCTCACCGACGATGCTGAATCGAGAATTTGTCGTGCCGCAGTCGATTATTCCGATATATTTCATCGCTTTCTTCAAAGTACGCCTAAGTCAGAAAGAGCTCGCTCCAACGCGTGAATCGCTGCATCGCCCGCCGCAAGGAAGGGCGAACGTGGCATGCATTTTACGATTCCTCGGATCGAGAGCATGGCATAAACGGCTTGTTGCGTTGATCCCGCGAGGTACATGAGTTCACGTACTTTATTGACTAAGAATTGAGTCTCTCGGCATTTCTCAAAGTCGCCTCGCATAGCTTCGCGGTGCATCTTTATACAGAGTTCAGGAAAGGCATTCGCGAGACCCGGAATGAATGCCGTTGCACCGAGCGCGTGAGCAGAAAGCCACATCGACTCCGTCCCCAACACAACATCGAACCCTCGCGGGGCAAAGTTGCTCATGTATATCGAAAATTTAGCAATGTCGAATGTCGCATCTTTCACTCCTGCGATCCCCATGTCTACGAGCCGTTCCATTGTCTTTACATCAATCTCATACCCAGAAAAGCGTGGATTGTGATACACATATACAGGAAATCCAGCAGGAACCGCCTTAATAATTGCGCGATAGTAAGCAAGCACTCCATCGCCGTTATGGTGAAAATAATAGGGGGCAACCGCGCTTACTGCTACCGCTCCGACATTCGCTGCATGGGCTGAAAGCTCTGCCGCCTCGCGCGATGCTGCCGCGCCTGTGTGGACGATTACCGGCACTTTCCCTTCTGCCCATTCGATAGCTCGCGCAGCCACCATCTTTCTCTCATCGATACTCATGAGTGGACCAGAACCATATGATCCACACACAAAAAGACCGTCTACTCTATCGCGCAGAAAATATACAAGTTTTTCAAGCCCTCCCACATCGACATCGCCATTCTCCTTGAAAGGAGTCACCATAGGTGGTATCACCCCATAAAGCTTCATAAGAGTGTCCTTAGCATTAGAATTTTAAAAACGAAATACCCTGGCGCGACCGTGTGAGGCGTGCGAGTGCGGCGTCTCCACCTCGAATCGCTAATGCGGTAAAGAGAATATCAATAATTGTAATCTGAACCATCCTCGAAACCATCGCGTCGAGTCTATACGCCGTCTCGAAGGATTTCACCATGATACAGACATCGGCAACGCCCGCGAGCGGCGAATCCGTCTCACCGGTAAGTGCAATCACCTTTGCGACACCTCGAACTTGTTCGGCCTGCAGAACTACATCCCTCGACTCACCCGAGTAAGAAATAGCAAATACAACATCACCTTCGCGCGACTCCGCCAGCATGAGTGCATTAACGTGCGAATCCAGCGAAAAATGACAGTCGATTCCGAGCCGAGAAAGTTTGACGAAGAGATCATAAGCTGCAACTGCCGAAGTCCCATACCCTAGAATGATGACGCGCTTCGCTTGCTCCAGAATATCGACAGTCTTCTTCAGCACCTCATCGTCGATTGTGTTGTTGTTCTCCTCAAGCACATGCATGCTCGAGAGAAAAATCTTCTTCCGGATCGATGCAACATCGTCGTGCACATGAATCTCGGTCTCAGTGTCCGGCTTATGGAAGCTGTTTCCCGCGATCTGCGTAGCCAGAGTTACCTTGAAATCATGATATCCCGAAAACCCGAGCGTCCGGTAGAATTTTACGATTGACGCTTCGCTCTTCGCGCCCGTTTCCATCGCCAAATGAGAGATGGACATGCGCACGACATCCTGCGGATGTTCGATAATGTAGGATGCGATCTGCTGCTGAATGGTCGGCAGCCCATCGAGCTTTCTTTTGATCTCGGTCAGTATATCAAGGGAAACTGTGCGCGAAGAGAATGTCATCCGATGAGCCCCATCTCTTGGAATTCTTTCAACGCTTTATCATATATATCTTTCGTAATTTCTGTATAGGGAGCGCGTGGATACCCGGGATTAAATCCTCGCATCCGGAGAGCGGCATAGGTCATCGTGAGTGTCGGTCCGAGCTTGAGCACATTGCGAGCGCGCATGACTTCAAGCTGTTTGAGTGCCGTAGCGTGCGGATCACCTTTCTTCCATATTGTGTAAAAATCAGATAGAAATTCCGGGAATACATTCGCAAGACCTGCGATAACACCCGAGGCGCCCGCATCAAGCGCTGCGGCTGCGATTGCTTCCGTCCCGACGATAAAGGTAAAATCTGACCTCTTTATTGCGAGCACATAATTGTAAAAATTTACAAGATCGAAGGAAGAATCCTTTACTCCAGCCAGTCCATCATCGGCAAGTACTCTCAGACTTTCAGGACTGACCGGATTTCGTGAGAGCTCAGGATTGTTGTAGAGAAAGACTGGTATCTTTACTGCTTTGATCAGTTTCCGATAGTGCTCGATGAGCTGGGCTTGGCTGTAAGCATAATAATATGGAGGAATAGCACCGACCGCATCTGCTCCTGCAGATTCGGCATGCTGTGCAAGATCCACTGCTTCCTCAGTAGCTGCTGTTCCAACATGGATTATGGCTTTTGCCGAACCTTTCTCCTTTATGACAATTTCAGCGACGCGTTTGCGCTCTGCAGTGTTCATGAGAGGTCCACTCCCATACGTCCCACAAGGATAAAATCCATTGACATATTTCGCGAGGTAACGAACGATCTCCCGCTGAGCGCTCTCATCGACCTTGCCATTCTTGTCGAAGCACGTAATCACAGGCGGTATGATTCCACCAATTTCGGCTGGCATATAGTCCTCCGTAAAGAAATTTTATTTTATCCTACACCTATTCTGTGTTTTACGCAATTAATAAAAAAAATTTTTTATTGACGTCTTAAAAAACTCATGCTACTCTACT
>CAYXOW010000040.1:12165-16505 GCA_964466815.1 uncultured Treponema sp. | reverse complement strand
TCGGAGAGAATGAGCTCGCGTGTCAGTGGCCTGGACGCGAAGACTGGCGCATTGAACGAACCTTCAGTGTGAACGACTCGCTCTTCGCATCTTCCACGCTGAGACTCATCGCCGAGGTGATCGACACCGTCGGCGAGGTCTACATCAATGGCGAATGTATCGGGAAAAGCGCCAATATGTTCCGACGCTTCGATGCCGATCTGAGAGGCTTCCTTCATCGAGGCGAAAACCGCATTGCGATCATCGTCCGCTCGCCGGAACGCGCCGCTATTGAAGCAACGGCCTCGCTTCCCTATCCGATCCCGGCGTCGACCTACCCTATCACTTCGCCACACCGCAACTTGATTCGCAAAGCGCAGTGCATGTCGGGCTGGGACTGGGGTCCGTGTCTCATGACGGGCGGAATCTACGACGGCATTCGGATTATCGGCACCGACGGCCCACTGCTGCGTTCTGTGCGTACGCACCTCAAACCGCTTGGTCCATTCAAGGAAGTACGCGAGCATGGCCCCGATTTTGCGGTCGATATAGAAGCTGAAATCGAAGTGCCCGAGGCCATGTATGTTCGACTCGCGGTATGGGTCGCTGGAGAAAAAACCGAGGTGCTGCACCGATGTCCTGCGGGTATTTCCATAGTTCTTGCTCGACTCGACGTGCGCTCACCACGACTGTGGTGGCCTAACGGTAGCGGAAAAAGCGCGCTCTACGATCTACACGTCGCTGTGTGGCGCGCAAGCAAGCTCGACGAGGAAAGTTCTACATCGAGCACCCAATCGGCACCCCGTGCTCCTTCGAGTCCTCCACCGACACCAAAGTTAACACATTCTTCTCCATATATACTCCACAAGAAAATCGGTTTTCGGACAGTAAACGTCATCACCGAAGAGGACGAGATAGGCCGCAGTTTTAAGTTTTCGATCAAAGGCCGCGACATCTTCGCGAAGGGCGCGAACTGGATACCCGCCGATGCTCTGCCCTCACGCTGGACAAGGGCGCGCATCGCGGACATCCTCGACTCGGCAGTAAGAGCGCACATGAACTGCCTCCGCGTGTGGGGCGGCGGTCGTTACGAGAGCGATGAATTCTACGAACTCTGCGATGAACGCGGCATCTTACTGTGGCAAGACTGCATGTTCTCCTGCGCCCTCTACCCTTCGGACACGCAGTTCCTTGGAAATGTCGAAGAAGAAATTTCTTGGCAGGTAAAGCGCCTCGCCGATCATCCGAGCCTCGCGCTCTGGTGTGGCAACAACGAAGCGCTCGGCGCGATCAACTGGTACGACGAGTCGAGGAAAAACCCCGCCCGCTACATTGTCGATTACGACAGGCTCACGGAGGGAGTGCTCGGGCGGGTGATCCGCGAGCTCGATCCCGACCGCTGCTTCTGGCCCTCGAGCCCATCCGCAGGCCCCAATGACTTTTCCGACAACTGGCACTCAGACGAGAGAGGCGACATGCACTTCTGGTCTGTCTGGCACGAGGGTAAGCCTTTTTCCGAGTATCAGTCGGTAAAGCCGCGTTTCTGTTCGGAGTTCGGTTTTCAGGCCTTTCCCTCGATGCCGACCATCGCCTCCTTCGCCCCTCAAAGCGAGTGGAATGTCAGCTCTCCAACGATGGAGGCACACCAAAAGCACCCGCGCGGCAACAGCCTCATCATTGAGACCATGCTGCGCTATTTCCGCATGCCCAAGGGGTTCGCCGAACTCGTGTATCTCTCGCAGGTTCAGCAGGCGCTCGCGATCCGCACCGCCATTCAGTATTGGAGGAGCTCGATGCCACGCTGTATGGGTACGCTCTACTGGCAATTGAACGATGTGTGGCCCGTCACGAGCTGGTCGAGCCTCAACTACGATGGCTCGTGGAAGCTTCTACACTATGAGGCAGCTCGACTCTTCGCTCCCGCGCTGCTGGCTCTCTTTATAGAAGACGACATCATTCGTGTACGGCTCGTGAGCGAGACTGCTGGTGCGGGCCAGACGGCAACAGTGTTGCTGCGACTGCTCACTTTCGATGGGCAGGAAGTAGAGATGCCGGAAGTGGAGAAAAAAATCGAGATGGAAAACAATACCGTGCATCAGATATGGGACATGCCCCTCGCTACGCTTTCTCGCGCACCGAACGAAGTTTTCATCGAGGCGACCCTCTCGATTTCAAATCTTGGTATCGAGACTGTGGATGCGCTCTTCCTTACGGAACCCAAGCGCTGTTCGCTTTTCGATCCTGGATTGCATGCGACACAATCAGAGTCCGGAGATGGAACGACGATCCTCAGCATTGAGGCTATGAAGGCGCCAGCCTTCTTTGTCGCGCCGGAACTCGAAGGCGTATCAGGTCAATTCGAAGATTCAGGTTTTTATCTTCCACGAGGGAAAACAAGAATGCTCAACTACGAATGCCGGCCTCGATCAGCAGGGAAGCTAAGCTCGAAGGGGGCGCTCAATTGCGCGCCCCATCAAGCGACAGTCAGATTTTATGATCTATGGAGCAGTTACAAGTCATGACAGTTCGGTAAGATTGCGTACCCAACGCTCTTTCTTGAGCCACCAGGCAGCCACAAGTGCCTTCGGAATATCCGAGAGCTTCGCGATACCAAAGAGCGCTACGGGTCCCCAGACAGTCAATCTCGAAATCGCGAACGCCGCAGGGATAAACACGAGATAGGTCACGCCCACATCGACAAGGACGCCCATCAGGGTATCACCCCCCGCCCGTGCAACCCCGAACTGCGCATTGAGGAGGCACCAAAGCGGCAGGTAAATGCCGATCACTACAATGATGCTGCGCGTAACCCGCTGTGCCGCGCCCGAAAGATTTCCAAACACAAGAGGTACCACGGCAGTCGAGACGAGCGCAGCCAGCAAGGCAGCGATTCCAATGATAATCGAACCGGACATGATCCATCGGGCTTTCGCTCTGCTTTCATCCAACTTGCCCGCACCGAGGGTGGAGCCGACAATCACATTCGTCGAAGTCTGGATCGCGGGAAAAACAAGGAATAGAAGGTTCGCCACCGACCACCCGGCCGCCATGCCCGCCACCGTTTCCGCGCCGCCGCGTCTATTGTACAAGGCAGTAATGATTGTCTCCGACACCACCCATGCAGTCTCCGAAAAAAACATCATGCTTGATCGCGAGAGCACCTCGCCGAAAAATTTTCGATCAAGGTGGAACATCGTTCTCATGTGAAATCTGAAAGCTGGTTTCCTCGCCTCCAGCACGATAAAAAAGGCCGCCATCTCGAGGAAGCGCGCAATCACGGTTGAGATCGCTGCGCCGACCACTTCGAGACGCGGGGCGCCTAAATTGCCGTAGATGAGAAACCAGTTGCCGATGGTGTTCGCGATAGCGGCCCCTGTCGAAACGAGGAGCGGAATCTTGGGTTCGCCAATATCTCTGAACGAGCTGCCGACCGAACTTGAGAGTGCCATCGGAATGAACGAAAAGGAAACCGCGCGCATGTACCGTGCGCCTTCTGCAACTATGGCGGCGCCCTGTGCGTTGTGCGCTACCATGAGCGACAGCAGGGTGTCAGGAGCAAGCTGACAGAGCGTAAAATAGAGTGCTGATACAATCGAACCGACCACAAGCTTGAAGCGGAACGACTGAACCATTCCTTCGACATTCTTGGCCCCACGATGTTGGGATAGAAAAATTCCGCCCGCCATCGAAACTACGTTGATAATGACTATAAAGATAAAGTTGACCTGGTTGGCGACATTCACGCCTGCCATCTTTGCGTCGCCCAATCCGGCCACCATGAAGTTGTCTACGAGCGACACGAGGCCTGTGATGAAACTCTGGAGCATAACGGGAATCGCGAGCGCAAGGGCCTCGCGGTAGAAATTCATGGGGCCGAAAAACCGCTGCGGGAAAGAGATGAACTTTAGCGTCATATGTTTGATACTTATACGAAAACGTCCCGTATCATTGCATAGAATATTGATCTTCGCTAGCCTCGCAAGCTCTAAACCTCATGAATACGGGGCCACCTTGCAAAGAGTCACCATTTGACGCCATTGCGAGGTGCGCTATATACTATATCCGCTGAATATTCACGCGTCGTCATTCTATACGTCAAGGAGCGACTATATCCATGAGCGCCGAAATTACCCTTACTGCCGAGAATTTCAAGAAAGAAGTGTTAGAGTCAAAAATCCCAGTGCTCGTCGACTTTTGGGCCGAGTGGTGCATGCCCTGCAAAATGATCGGTCCAAGTGTTGCGCAGCTTGCGGAAACCTATAAGGACAAAATCAAAGTGGGGAAACTCAATGTCGATGAACAGAGCGATATCGCCTCGCAATACGGAATCATCTCCATACCGACACTCATCGTGTTCCAGG
>CAYXOW010000040.1:8560-12151 GCA_964466815.1 uncultured Treponema sp. | reverse complement strand
AAGTCGGTGCAATGCCCCGCCACGAAATCGAAAAACTGTTCAAGGACTTGATTTAGTCACTAATCCCGGATTCTGGCCGCCGCTCTCGCTGACTCCCCAGGCGGCTACCCCGGAATTCTCTAACGATATCCTTATCAATGATCGAGAAGTTGACGATTTCCAATGCAATGCCTTGTCCCAAGTAAGTGGAACTTCGCCTTCCCATATACCCGCGTCCTTTAACTCTTGCACGAGCGAACTCAATTTCGAAGTGTCCATGTCGCCGGCCTTTTCGCTCTCAGCATAGAAAACACCATCACATGGGGGCTCGCCTTCACGCGCATACAAGGCCACTGCGCCACTCTCATCGGGGATTCCTCCCACATTTGTCCATAAATCTCTCCCTGTTGCCGTGGCGTCAATTCCTCCTGATCGGCCAAGATCGCTGCTGACTTCATCGATTTCGACAGGGAGACCCTCGGGAGCGCAGTGCAACACAATTACCTCCCCAGCCTTCACTTCACAAGGTGGAAAATCATACCGCATGACTTTCGTCGAGCTCGCCCAACGCACAAACATACCTCCAAGATTGCCGGCCCGGGCGGAATAAAATTCAATATAATCTCTGTGGGGAGAACGCTTCGAAGTATTCTTCGCGGGCTGTACTTCGCTGAGCACGAGTCCTGCTGGTCTGTCGTTGTAGCCTTTGAACTGCACCTGAATTCGAGTGCTGTTTCCAGCGAGATCCTGCACACTTCCACCGAGAACGACATCCTCGCCAGGTGAAGGCTTTGGATCAAAGCGGATAGCGACAGTCGAACCACTTCCTTCAGCGCACGAAGAGAGAGAATCAGGGCGCACTGAGAACGCGTCGGCGCGCACGCTCACAGGCTCATCGAACTCGATGATGAACCTACCTTCGCTCGAGAGTCTCGCCTCTTTTATTAATGGCGGCCGAATATCGCCTAAAACGGTCTTCTCCAATGGCGGCGCCGAACATCCCACCACAAGACACATTGCGACGAGCGCGACAAACATCGCACCCTGCATGATCCCTCTCGATCGAAACCAGACGCAGCCAGCGTCAAGTCTCCTATCCCCTTGGCCCATTCAGCCGCTCCTCCACCATGTATACGCGCTGCTCACACTGTCCCGCTTCAATTTCCACCCTTGTGAAAACGTTTTCAGTCCAATAAAATGTGAATACCGACACAAAGGGGATTTACTTACTTTGTGAAAATAAATATCATGCGAGGTAGTATGAACACAGAAGAGATCGTAGCGCTCGAGCGCAAGGCACGCGAAATTCGCGGCCTCACAGTAGAAGAAATCGGGTATCTTGGCGTCGGACACATCGGTGGAGCGCTCTCCATTGTCGACATTCTCGTCTTGCTCTATCACAGGCAGATGAGAATCGATCCGAAAAATCCAACCTGGGCTGAGCGCGACATGCTCGTGCTCTCGAAGGGCCATGCCGGTCCAGCCCTCTACGCGACACTTGCGGACAAGGGCTACTTCCCTCTCGAATGGCTCCTCACCCTCAACAAAGGCGGCACGAACCTTCCAAGCCACTGCGATCGCACAAAGACGCCCGGAGTCGACATGACGACAGGCTCCCTCGGCCAGGGACTCGCCGCTGCAGCAGGCCTCGCACTCGCGCGCGTGATGGATAAAAAACCTGGTTATATCTACTGCATAATCGGCGATGGAGAATCGAACGAAGGCCAAGTCTGGGAAACCGCGATGTTCGCGTCGCACAAGCGGCTCTCGAATCTCATCGCCTTCACCGACTGGAACGGCATGCAGATCGATGGACTTACTAAAGAAGTCATGGACATGGAAGACATTGTCGCCAAGTGGAGCGCCTTCGGATGGCACGCACAGATGGTCGATGGCCACGATTTTGCCGCAATGGACGCTGCGATCGAAGAAGCGAAACGCCGCAACGCACCAGGTAGCGAAAAACCGACGATCATTGTACTCCGGACCATCAAGGGCAAAGGCGCCCCCTTCTGCGAAGGTCAGGTGACCAACCACAACATGAATTTCGGCATCGCGCAGGTCAAAGAAACGCTCGCGGCACTCGATATACCCGCGCGCATCACGCCAGAACTCGTGCACGCGCAGTGAGCGCAGCACAGAGGAACATGCGACCAACAACAGGAGAAAATTATGGCTGACCAGAAAGAAATGCGCGCTGTATACGCTGAAACGCTCATATCGCTCGTTGAAGAAGGAAAAGATATCGTCGTCCTCGAAGCCGACCTCATGCGGGCCACCGGTACAACGGCTTTCGCGAAAAAATTTCCCGAACGGGCCATCAATGTAGGCGTCGCCGAAGCCGACCTCGTCGGTGTGGCTTCAGGGCTGTCTGCGGGCGGGAAAATACCCTTCGCCGCCACATTCGGCTGCTTCGCTTCACGTCGTGCCTACGATCAATTTTTTCTCTCAGCGAACTATGCGCACCTCAACGTCAAACTCATCGGAACCGACCCTGGCGTCACCGCCGCGTTCAATGGCGGCACGCACATGCCCTTCGAAGACCTCACTCTCATGCGCGTCATCCCGAATCTCACCATCGCCGAGCCACCCGACGCCGTATCGCTCGCTGCCGTCACGCGAATCGCTGCTGAGACCGAAGGCTGCTTTTATATGCGACTCCAGCGCAAAGCCGCACCTCAGGTCTACGCCGACGGAGAAAAATTCGAACTCGGCAAAGCCAAGGTCCTGCGAAAGGGCAAAGATGTCACGCTTGTCGCGCTCGGCACTGTGATGGTGAACGAGGCGCTGAAGGCTGCCACGAGTCTCGCCGAAGAGGGCATCGAAGCTACCGTCATCGACGCGATCTGGCTCGCTCCTTTCGATGAGGCGACAATCCTCGCCAATTCTCCGAGCGGCCGAGTCGTGACCTGCGAGAACCACAGAATCACCGGCGCGCTAGGTTCAGCTGTCGCCGAACTTATCGCCGAGAAGGCGCCGGGAATGCGACTCGCGCGCATCGGCGTCGCCGCAAACCTCTTCGGCGAAGTCGGCACGCTCGACTATCTCGCCGAGCGCTTTCAACTCACGGCGCCGCACATCGCGGAAGCTGCACGAAAGCTCATGAAGTAAAAGCAAGAAGGCCAATCCGGACCGCTTCAGGCAATTCATTGCGTATGAGGCTGTCGAGTCTGCATTTGTAAGGAGCTACTATTATGGCTGAAAAGATTGTCATCGCGATCGCATCGGATCTCTCCGGTTTTCCTCTCAAGCGCGAAGTCGTCAAACATCTTCGTGAAAACCATCCAGAGCTCGAAGTGCTCGATTTCGGCATCGAGAGCGAAGACGCACCGCAGCCCTACTACATCCAGGCGCCGAAAGTCGCCAAAGCCATCCAGGAGGGCCGGGCCCAGAAGGGCATCGCCATCTGCGGCACGGGTCAGGGTATGGCCATCGTCTGCAACAAACACAAGGGCGTTTACGCTTGCGTGGCCGACGACATTTTTTCCGGCGAACGCGGGAAAATCATCAACAACGCCAACGTGATCACCATGGGCGGATGGATCACCGCCCCCTTCCTCGGTTGCCAGATCGTCGACGCCTGGCTCTCCGTTCAGTTCACGCAGAAGATGG
>CAYXOW010000040.1:6145-8550 GCA_964466815.1 uncultured Treponema sp. | reverse complement strand
AAACGCGAATTTCTCACAAACGCATTCAACAATGTCCAGAAAATCGAAGAGGAGCAGTTCAAATGAGCGAACATGGTACTCTAGCCTCATCGAGTCCCTCGGCATCAAGCGAACAAACAGACGCGAATCGCGCTCTCATCGCCGGCTATATATCCCGTGCGCGCGCTGCGCAAAAGATCGCGGCGACTTGGAGCCAGGAACGCGTCGATGAAGTCTGCGTCGCCGTCGGTTGGTCGGTTTACAACGACGAGAACATCCGCGTCCTCGCTGAATCCGCCGTCGCGGAAACCGGCATGGGGCGTGTCGCCGACAAAATCACCAAACACAAGAACAAAGTGATGGGCGTCCTCCGCGACATCCAGGGGGTGAAGACCGTCGGCCTCATGGAAATCGATCAGGCGCGCGGTCTGCGCAAGTACGCGAAGCCTGTCGGCGTCGTGGGCGCGCTTGCACCCGTCACGAACCCCACCGCCACTCCCGCCTCGAACGGCCTCTCGATCCTCAAGGGCGCGAACGCCGTCATCTTCGCCCCGCATCCCAAGGCCAAAAAATCCACCTCCCTCGCATGCGCGTACATGCGCGAGGCGCTCAACAAAGTTGGAGCACCCGTCGACCTTGTCCAGGTCATCGAAGAGCCCTCAATCGAACTCACTCAAGAACTCATGCGCCAGGTCGACCTCATTGTGGCCACCGGCGGCGGAGCGATGGTCAAGGCGGCCTACTCTTCCGGCACGCCAGCCTATGGAGTCGGCCCCGGCAACGCCGTTCAACTCCTCTGCGAAGATGCCGACGCCGATGACGCAGCCATTAAAATCGCCACTTCGAAGAGCTTCGACAACGCAACAAGCTGTTCAAGCGAGAACTCCGTCGTTGTGCATCGCGCCATCTGGGATCGCTTCGTTGCTGGCCTCGCCCGGGAGGGTGGCTACCTCTGCAGCGAAGCCGAGAAACGCGCCTTGCGCAACTATCTCTGGATCGTCGGCAAAAACGGACAGGAAAATCTCAATCCCGCCATCATCGCCCAGAATGCCGACAAAATCGCGCGTGGCGCCGGCTTCGAAGTCCCACCGACCACGCGCTTCCTCGTCGTAATGGGCGATCAACCCATCGAATCCGACCGCTATTTCTGGGAAAAACTATCGCCGGTCCTCACACTCCTTCCCTGCGATTCCTTCGAGCAGGGCATGAGCTATGTCGAGCGGATCACCGACCTCTGCGGTACTGGCCACTCGTCGGGCATTTTCACTTTCAACGACGAATATATCGAGAAAATGGGTGCGCATATGCGCTCGAGCCGCATCATGGTGCGCCAACCGATGGTCTCCGGCAACGGTGGCGCCTTCTTCAATGGTATGCCCAGCACCGTCACGCTCGGCTGCGGCACCTGGGGCAACAACATCACCACCGAAAACATCCACTGGAAGCAGTTCATCAACGTCACCTGGCTCGCGATGCCCATCGAACCGAATCGGCCGAGCGACGAATCGATCTTCGGCGCCTATTGGGAGCGCTACGGAAAATGAAACTCCACGAATTCCAGGCGAAAGCCCTCTTCAGGGACTATGGAATCCCCACACCACAGGGTGAACTTACAGATTCGATCGAAGCGGCAATCGCGGCTGCGAATCGCCTCGGCTACCCCTGTGTTCTCAAGAGTCAAGTGCTGCGGGGCGGACGCGGCAAGGCTGGCCTCGTCAAAATAGTCCACAACGCCGAAGAAGCGCGAACAGCCTCGGAATTCATCTTCGCATCGGATTGGAAGGTTCGGCGCATCCTCGTCGAACCTGCGGTCGACCACAATCGTGAACTCTATCTCTCATTTTCCGCCGACGCGCAGACCGGCGCACACCTCCTTCTCGCAAGCGCCGATGGTGGCGTCGAGATCGAAGAACTCGCCCGAACCGCGCCCGAAAAGATCATCCGCGCACGGATCGACAGCGTGCGAGGCATCATGCCATTCGAAGCTCGCGCTATTGCCTACGATATGGGCCTCGACGCCGCCATCGTGAAGAATTTCTCGCCCATTGTCGAAAAATTATTCAAACTCTACATCGAAAAAGATGCGGAACTCGCCGAAATAAATCCCCTCTTCCTCACCAGCGAAGGCACCTTCGTTGCTGCGGACGCAAAACTCTCCATCGACGACAACGCGCTCTTCCGCCACCCGGAATTCCGGCAGGAAGATGCCGACTTCGACTCGGATATAGCCCGAGCAGCTTACGCCGAAGGCATTCCCTACCTACAGTTCGACGGCGACATCAGTCTCATGTGCGCGGGAGCAGGCCTCACCACCGCCGTCTACGATCTTGTCGTCGATTTCGGAGGTACAGTGGCCAACTACCTCGAGTTCGGCGGGCCCAACTACCGCAAATCTGTCCGAGCCATGGAACTCTGCGTGCGTAACA
>CAYXOW010000040.1:5245-6118 GCA_964466815.1 uncultured Treponema sp. | reverse complement strand
CCGAAAGTCATCCTCATCGTCACCTTCGGCACCATCGCACGCGCCGATATCATGGCCGAAGGGATCGTCGAAGCCATCGGCCGCCTACATCCGAAGTGCCCCATCGTCACCTGCATCCGAGGCACCGGCGAAGAGAAGGCCCACGAAATACTCAGGAGCGCAGGGCTCACTCCTCTCATCGATACGGAAGAAGCGGTCCGCAACGCCGTCGCACTCTCGAAAGGAGATCGCCCGTGAGCATCCTCATCGACCGCACCACCCGCGCCATCGTCATGGGAGCCACCGGCTCCGAAGGAAGTTTCTGGACCGGCCATATGGTCGAACTCGGCACCCAGGTTGTCGCAGCGGTTACACCCGGCAAAGAAGGCGAGCGCGTCGGCGATATCCCCGTCTATCACACGGTCCGGCGCGCACTTGCCGCGCGCGGTCCTGCGGACGCCGCGATGCTCTTCGTTCCACCCCGCTTTACCAAAGATGCAGTCTTCGAGTGCCTCGACGCAGGAATCAAACTCATCGTCACCGTCGCTGACGACCGTCCCCTCCACGATGCCCTCCAAATCCGGGCTGCGGCGCGTGCGTCGGGCACCACCGTCATCGGAGGTAACACCTCCGGCATCATCTCACCAGGGAAAGCCATGCTCGGCATGTTTCCCTACTGGATCGAACGGGTGTACAGGCCCGGCCGAATTGGCGCCATGACACGCTCTGGCAGCCTCACCAACGAAGTCACTTCCATGGTCGTTCGCGCAGGTTTCGGCGTCTCCACACTCGTCGGCGTCGGTGGCGATCCCGTACCCGGCATGCGCTTTGCCGAAGTACTCGCCGCACTCGAGCGCGACCCCGAGACCGATGCCGCCGTCATGATCGGCGAAC
>CAYXOW010000040.1:0-5202 GCA_964466815.1 uncultured Treponema sp. | reverse complement strand
CCTTCACAAAACCTCTCGTCGCCTTCGTAGGCGGACGCAACGCCCCGCAAGGCAAACGCATGGGCCATGCCGGTGCCATCGTCTCCGGAGGGAAAGGTAGCGCTCTCGATAAAATGCGCGCCCTTAGCAATGCAGGCGCACTCACCGCCGAACGCGCTTCGATGGTCGGTACACTCCTCGCCGAAGCGCTCGCGCACCGCGCCCCTCCACAAGGGATTCACGCATGAATAAACCTTCCCAGATCCGACGGCTCATCGGTATCGGCATCGCGATCATCCTATTCTCAATTATAGCCTTCGTCCCGCTCACGGACACCTTCCGCCACGCA
The DNA here is from genome assembly GCA_964466815.1 of uncultured Treponema sp. Lineage (GTDB taxonomy): Bacteria > Spirochaetota > Spirochaetia > Treponematales > Rectinemataceae > Rectinema. The sequence continues at coordinate 4,874 of CAYXOW010000040.1, read as the reverse complement.
GGCGACGCCGTCCTCGACCCACGCGGTCAACGTGCCCTTGGCGTCCTCATCGGCGCCCTCGCGATGTGGGTGATGGAAGCTCTCCCATTTCACATCACAGGCCTCCTCGCCATGCTCATGCTCGCTTTCGTCGGAGCTGGGGATTTTCAGACCATCGTTAAAAACGGCTTCGGCGATGACGTCGTCCGTTTCTTTGTAGGGGTACTCGCCCTCGCCGCAGCCATCGTCCGTTCAGGACTTGGCAAACGAGTCTCTCTCCTCGTCCTCTCCATCACCGGCAACTCCAGCCGGCGCATCATATTCGGATTCCTCGCCGCAGGCGCCTTTCTCTCGATGTGGGTCACCGCCATGGCATCGAGCGCCATCATCATGCCCCTCGCCCTCGCCATCCTCACCGAAGAGGGAGTAAAACCTGGAGAAAGCCGCTTCGGACGAAGCCTCATGCTCGCCGTCGCCTGGGGAGCCCTCATCGGCGCTGTCGGCACACCGGCCGGTTCAGGCTCCAACCCCCTCGTCGTCAAATTCATGGGAAGTCTCGCTCACGTCGATATTTCATTCACACGCTGGATGGTATTCGGCCTCCCCATCCTCATCCTTCTTTTGCCCGCCGCGTGGGCAGTCCTCATCCTCCTGTGGCCCCCCGAAATGACCCACCTTCGCAAGAGCCACGACGACATCAAACGCGAATTCATGAGCCAAACACCCATGAGCCGCGACGAAATCGCAACACTCGTCGTCTTTACCATCACCGTCGCAATCTGGATCCTCTCTCCAATACTCCAAAACCTTGTCCACATGAAACTCCCCATCTCGATGGGAGCCATCTTCGCTGTAATGCTCCTCTTCTTTCCCGGTATGACCAGTTTCAAGTGGAAAGACCTTGAAAAAGAGATCGACTGGTCGGGCATCATCCTTATCGCCGCCGGCATCAGCCTCGGCATGACCCTCTATCAGACCGGCGCTGCAGCTTGGCTTTCCGCCGTACTTCTCGGCGGAATCGGAAGCCTCCCACTCTTCGTGAGAATCATTCTGATCGTATTCTCCGTGCTCGCCGTCAAAATCGCCTTCTCCTCCAACGCCCTCACCGGTACCATCATCGTGCCCCTCGTCCTCGCGCTCGGACCACGTCTCGGCACAGGCGCCGCCGGACTCGCACTCGCCGCGGGCTTCACCGCCAACCTCGCCATAATCCTCGTCACCACCTCTCCAGTGAACATAATTCCCTACACAACGGGGTACTTCACCATCAGAGACATGGCCATCGCCGGCCTTATCCTCACCCCCGTCGTAGCCATCGTCATCGCACTCGTCTTCAGCATCCTGGGGCCACTTGCCGGCATCATGTGACAGAGATTTAGCATCTCGGCTTTCCGATACTCACGGCCTCTCTGAATCATCCCCCACCCCCACGACCACAATAAAATCAAAAATTAAATATTGACTGCAGAATAAGAGGAACTTAAAATATTGAAGATTATAATTTTATCAAAAAAGCGATCACTTGCGCCGTGAGCCTGTTTCGGCGGCCACGTCCTCCATCGCCATCATCTCGATTCATACCTTGATTGCAATTTTTATCGAGACCATTTACTTGAGGCTTTCAAGCGGGCTCCTCACGCCACGCTTATTCCGAACCGCGACATGTGTATAAATCATCGTCGTCTGTACATTCGAGTGCCCCAACAATTCCTGAATCGTCCGGATATCGTATCCATCCTCCAAAAGATGTGTCGCAAAACTGTGCCGCAGCGTGTGCGCTGAAGCCAACTTCACAATCCCCGCGCGCTGAATCCCCTCTTTGATCTTCTTCTGAATCACCGAAGGATGCATATGCCAGAACGCAACCTCACCAGTTCGAGTATTCGCGCAAGGACTCACCGAAGGGAACACCCAGTACCACCCCCACTCCTTCGACAGCGATACATACTTTCTATCGAGCGCCTCAGGTAGGAATACACCGGGTAAATCTCCCCTTCTGCATTCCTCCCAGCGCTCCCTCAAGCCCTGCAGATACACCCCCAAATCGCGCTTCATAACACTAGGGAGTAACGTCAATCGATCCTTGCCACCTTTTCCCGAACGGACCTCGATCGTCTCGTCCGCGAAATTGATATCCTTTACCCGAAGCGACAAACACTCTTCCAACCTAAGCCCGCACCCGTACATCAACGACGCCATCAGACGAAAAGGCTGCTTGAGATTCGCGAGCAGTGCAGAAACCTCTTCTCGACTCAACACAACCGGCAAACGCTTGCGCTTCTTTGCGCGGAGCACGCTTGATACCCCCTCAATCTCAACATGAAGCACCATCCTAAAGAGCACTAAAAGCGCATTCAGCGCCTGTTCCTGCGTAGCAGCACTCACCCTGGCATCAATCGCGAGATGACTCAGAAACGCCCTCAGAAGATCCGCATGAAATTCAAATTTACCGTTCCGCTCGCGAACCAGCTTCCTCGACCACACAAAATCGAGAAAACGCCTTGTCCAACCCACGTACGTCTTTTCCGTCCGAAGCGAACGATGCTTCAATTTCAACAATTCACGAACCTGCTTTATGAGCTTTGAAGAATAAGCACTCCAAGCTGCATAATCAGCTGTAGCCGCAGCAATGTCATCAGCTCCTCTTACATTTCGATCATTCACCTGCACCGGCAACGACTTCGAGACTTCTGGCATTAAAGACTTTGAAGTATCCAATATTTCATTACCGATCGGCTGAGACGCATCAACAATTGACGAGACACCCCGATCGAAATGAGAATTCAAATCAAAAAATGCCATATACAGCTTGACATCCTGCAAAATCATCCTCAAATTTCTATCGGACTTATAATGTACGAGTCGTTTCTCAAACAAGCCAATCGAAGTCTCCCGATCATCGTACCATCGCGGAAACAGCTGAACAAACATATTCGCCCAATAACAAGCAAGAGCTGCCCACTGCTGCTTAAAGTTAAAATTGTCGACCAGATAGCGCGTGAAGGCATTTTGATCAACAACATCGGCCATCCCATACCCCTATACAGACAGAATTGGAGCACTGAAAGCATTCATTATTCCAACCAACACGAAATTCCCCTTTGCTTCGAATTCTTATGACGCTTCCATCTAACATGACGCACAGAAACCTATTCGCGCTTCAATTCTTGCCAACCTTTTTCTACCTCGCCTTACATCGCACCTCCAGCTCTCGCCTTCTCTCTCATTCTTTTCTTACCTAGTTTTCCAAGGTAGAATATGTTCTACGGACGCTTCGCGCGGAGGAAAAAATGTCATTCAAATACAGATTGTTCTTATTGTTAACTTCATTATCTGTATTATTTACAATTGGACGTTTACTTACTGGAAGTTTTCAATTTGCACTAAATGATTTTTGGTTTACTTCAGGTATTTTCTTGGTGATATTAATTTCACTTATAGATCAACCACATTTTTCAAAAGATGCAAATGTTTTCTTAAATGGTATTACTGCTGCAACAACTTTACTCCTATTCCCAAAAGCTTCTAGAACACCATTTTGGTATACAATGTTTTGCCTTGTTTGTTACTTGCTTTTGTCTAGCTATATTTTAATGTGGTTGCGAAAATTCAAACTAAAAGAAGAAAGTAAAGTTGTAAGGTTTATTTCGGTATTAAACAGAGAAACAGGGAAACCAACGGTTTTATTTTCTGTTTTTTTTGTATGGGGAATTATTGAGAAATTTGGATACAACTCAGTAGAGTCAAATGCACTTTTGCTTTTTTGGAGTATTTTCATATTACTCAATATACCTGGAATTGCTCAATTACTATCTTCGCTATTTGAAAGAACAAACAAAGAAGTAAAGAATGAGTCTACATTAATCTCTATTACAAATCCCTTGGCTGCGTTCATCAATATTGATAAAACGTTAAATACACAGATCGGTACTGAAGCTATCATGTATGATAAATATAAAACAAAAATAGCATATGGAATATTAGTTGATGATAGGATTATTGCCGGTAATGGAATTGGAAAGGTGAAAATCCAAAAACTCTTGAGAGAAGAATCTGTTTTTTGTAATGAAGATTTTTTCCCGATTACTACAGTATTAGATAATAATAAAGTTAGTTCGAGTATTATAAGTGTTGTAGATATTGGTACATCAATTGGGAAAGTTCAGTTTTTTGTTAACCCATCCGTATACATTGAAGAAGGCGAGTTGGTATGGGTTCAAGTACGTAACGAGGAAAAAGCATATTATCAGGTAGTATATGAGGAAATTATAGAAGAAAAGATAGAAGAAAAAAATGAAATACAATATGTCAAAGTGATAGCTGGTCAATTGGGTTTTTGGGATAATACTAAATCACGATTTGAACAGATGAAAATTGTTGCCTCGGCTGGTGAAGTCATCAACAAAGTAATTGATAAAGATGAAGATATTATTATACCTGATGGACATAAGAAAATTGGAATTATTCCAAATTCTAGATTTCCAATTCACGTAAATATGGATGATGTAGTAACGCACAATACAGCAATTCTTGGAGTTACTGGAAGCGGTAAATCATACTTATCTTTTTCAATAATCGAATCACTTATTAATCAGAAGGTTAAAGTACTAATTCTTGACCCAAGTAGGCAGCACTTCTCATATCTATCAAAGTATTCACCAACTGCATTAAGAGATCCCACTAAGGCCGAAGAGGAAGTAAAAGCGTGGATGGAAGATACAGAAAGTTATATTGGAATACATCAATTTGCAACACAAGCAAGCATGCCATATATCACATCGTGTTATGTTCAGGAAGTGTTTAAGTATATCGTATCAACTGTTAAGTTGTCACCTGGTCTAAATGAAAAAGCTCACGTTTGCATTGTTTTTGAGGAAGCGCACTCTCTTATCCCT
>CAYXOW010000039.1:5721-16718 GCA_964466815.1 uncultured Treponema sp. | reverse complement strand
TGTGTACCATATCGCTCGCCGCATGGCGCTGGCGCTCGTCGAAAAAGGTGAGATCGATTTTGTGTCGAAAACGGGGCTTCGCTCTTTTCTCGTCGCTGCGCTCTGCCACGATATTGGTCACTTTCCCTATGCGCACTCCCTCAAAGATCTTCCGCTTATGCGCCATGAGACGCTTGCGGGCGATTTGATTGTTTCCGATCCATTGCGGCAGTACGTTGCTGAGTGCGGTGCGGATCCCGATCAAACCGCAGCGATCATCGACTCTGACAGGTCTGGAGAGAGCAGGGAAACACTCCTTTTTCGGTCTTTCCTCTCGGGCGTACTCGATCCCGACAAAATCGACTATCTTACGCGCGACGCATTCTATTGCGGCGTACCCTATGGGATTCAGGATGCCGATTACATCATGCGGCGCCTTGTTGTGCACGACGATCGACTCGCTATCGACATGAAGGGTGAAATGAGCATAGAAGCTCTCATGTTCGCAAAATACCAGATGTACCGTGCAGTGTATTGGCACCCTGCGGTACGGGCTGCGACCGCGATGGTGAGAAAAGCGGTTTTTCTCGGTCTCGCTGAAGGAGTCATTCAGACCTCAAACCTTTACGGCCTCGACGACACAAGCTTCGCTCGGCTGATGAGTCACACTAAATTTCCGGCTTTTAAATTGGCCCGCGACGCAGAAGAAAAGCGCATCTACAAGCTTGCGGCGGAGCATGCATTCAGCGACTCGAATCCTCTGCACACCGATCTGCTCGACATTGCCAAGAGAGTCGAGGCGGAGAGCACGCTCGCACAAGCGGCGGATTTGTCCGAAAATGATGTCGTCATCGATATTCCTGAACATATTAAGCTCGAAACCGATCTCATGGTGAAAATCGACGATTATTTTGAGGCCTTCGATCAGCGATCGACGCTTTTTCAGCCAGCAACGGTGGAGCGAGTATCTTCCGCGCTCCGCACGATTCGTGTATATATCCGCCCGCAAGTTGGAGTTCAAAATAGGAATATCGGAGCGCTTGTCGAAGCGCTGCTGGGTTGAATTTGGGAGCGAGCGGTGTCTGTATTTGTGCCGTCGTCCGCCTTGATTCGGGCACTCCACGGAAAACCTGAGCCGTGGTTTGAGCGAATCGCGCTGCGCGTACACGCGGCGATGGCGCGCTACGCGATGATCATTCCTAATGAAACGATCCTCGTTGGGCTCTCTGGGGGGAAAGATTCTCTTGCCCTTCTTGTAGTGCTTGCGGCGAACCTGCGGACGGCCCAAAGCCGCACTTTGGAGCTTTTGGGCGAAGAAGCGCGCACACCTCGATTGAGAGCCTGTTATATCGAGAATCCTGCGAACCCTTTACCGACCGACGGGCTCGCTGCGCTACAATCGCTCTGCGAAGCGGCGGGCGTTCCTTTTTCGGTTCGTTCGACAACGACCGATATTGCCAAGGGCTGCTATTTCTGCGCGCACGCACGGAGGAGGGCGCTTGCCGAAGAGGCGCTCGCGAAAGGTGCGCGCGTCATCGCGCTCGGCCATACGAGAACCGATGTTGTTCACACAGCACTCCTCAACCTCGCCCAGCATGGCACCCTCGAAGGTCTCGCACCCGTGCGAAACTATTTCGACGAAAAATTTCGCGTGATCCGACCTCTCGTGTTCTGCGATGAATCGGACACTCGCCGCATCTGTGTTCGTCTCGCGCTGCCGATTCAGCTTTCTCCTTGTCCACTCGCGGGCGCGACGAAGCGCGCAGCGGCAGCAGCTGCGCTCGACGCAATGCGGCGCATCCATCCGGAGGCGCTCGCCAATATCGCTAGGGCGGCCCAGGATGCCAGGGCCCTTCGAGAAATGCCGAATTCTCCCGGCGACTAAATCTCCCAACGCGATTCATAGGATTAATTTCTTTCTGCAGCGAAGAATCCTCGCTATTCTGCTCAGCTATACGCGTGTGTAGTTATATTTATGCATTTTTCTTTTTCTGTCGATTCTTTTTTCTAAAGTTTTGTTGACAGCATGAAATATCGTCATAAAATGAGAGATGAGTGGGAAATAGTGGTAAATTGTAGGAAATAGTGGAAAAATGAAGCTGTTGACTGGTGAGTTCAAGAACATGCTCGATGAGAAGGGGAGGCTTTCGCTTCCTGCGCGGCTACGCGCGGACATGCCTTCCAGCCTTGTGCTCACGCAGGGCGTCGATACATGCCTCTGGCTCTTCGCACCTGAGGAGTGGGAGGAGCTCTCGCAGCGGATTTTAGCCTCCACGAGCCTCTTTCAAGCGCGATCCCGTCTCATTCAACGTAGAATCATCGCCCCGGCGCAGGAAGTCGAGGTCGATAAGCTCGGTCGTATCTCTAGACCGCAGAGCCTACGGGACTGGGCCGGACTCTCGAAAGAGTGCGTCATACTCGGCATCTCGCGATATGTGGAAATTTGGGACAGTCAGAAATATCTCTCCTATCTGGCTGATAATCAGTCTGAGTTCCTGTCCGCAGCCGAAGAGCTCGGCGGTCTGACGCTCTCGTGAGGAATCCGGAATGTCGAAGGAGCGCCCTAAAGATTCAATTTCCGCCGCTCACCCCAGCGAAGAAACTACTACCGAATCTCTCCATATCCCTGTGATGATCGAAGAAGTGCGTTCGCTCGCTGCGCGCGTCCAACCGATGCGTCTCTATATCGATTGCACTCTTGGGGCTGGCGGTCACGCTGAGGCGCTTCTTACGGATCATCCAGAACTGCGCTGCATCGGTATAGATGCCGATCCTGAGGCCTGCGCGAGAGCGTCTTCACGACTTTCGAAATTTGCGGACAGGCTATTGGTGGTCAACTCGTACTACGATGAGGCGCTCGCGGCGCTTTTGCGCCCCTCCTCGAAAGAGTCGGAGCGACTGCTCGGCGAACGCGCTGTACGTTTCTTCGACACAAGGGGAACCGTGAGCGCTTCTTTCATCCTCTTCGATTTGGGAATCTCGACATATCAGCTCGCGGGGGCGGGCAGAGGCTTCTCCTTTATGGCGGATGAACCGCTCGACATGCGGTTTTCGCCGGAGGCTCCGCTCTCCGCCGAGGATATTGTCGCGCAGTATTCCGAACAGCGTCTCGCCGACCTTATCTACACGTACGGAGAAGAGCGGTATTCGAGGCGCATTGCGCGGGCGATCGTAGCTGCGCGCAGCAAAGAGCGCATCCACAGTGCGACGAGGCTGGCCGAAATCATCGCTGAATCAGTTCCCCCTGAGTATCGACATGGGCGAATCCACCCTGCGACGCGCACCTTTCAGGCTCTCCGCATCACGGTCAACGATGAGCTCGGGCGAGCTGAGCGCGCGATTCGGAGCGCGGTCGATCTCCTTGAGCACGATGGCATCTGTGCCGTTATCAGTTTTCATTCGCTCGAAGATCGCATTGTGAAGCATATTTTTGCGGAAATGGCACACGGCGATCAATTTTCGCTCGAGTGGAAGAAGCCGAAGAGGCCTACAGAAGAGGAAATTCGACGCAATCCTCCGTCACGGTCGGCGAAATTGCGCGCGATTCGCGCCCGCCCTGCACAAGTTCGATCCCAGGGCAAGCGGAAGATGGATGCAGATGATGACCAATTTGGCGAGGTACATGCATGAATGCTCGTCGATTTTGGATCATGGCCATCATCACTTGTCTCTTTTTTTTAGGATTGGTGTTTCAGACCACGCGGTATACTGCGCTCCGCTCATCGGTGCTCGCGCTTGAGCGCACCGAAATGGACATGATCAAAGCCGGCAAAGAGCTCGACGCGACTATTTCGAAGTTGTCGAGCATGGAGCGTGTCGAGAAGACTGCCCTTCTCAACGGCATGCAGATCGCGACTCCGGAGCAGCGAATCATTGTGACCGACATTCAGGGGATGTCGCCGCAAGGGGGAGGAAGCCGTGGAAAATGATCGAGATGATTCGGAAAAATCCGAATCTGTGCGGCTTTTCTCTGTTGAAGAGCTTGCGGGCATTGTGGGCGGTACATGCCGAGGAAATCTTGAGGCGACAATTACGTCGGTGGTTGTAGATTCTCGTGCGGTTCAGCCGTGGAGTCTCTTTGTGGCCCTTGCAGGCGAACGGACAGATGGTCACCGATATATTCGCGAGGCGATTGCGGGTGGTGCGCGCGCGGTTCTTGCTGATGTCAAGCGTAAGGACGAAGTGATCGGCGCGACGCAGGACATGAAAGAAATTCGAGACGTGGGCTTTGTGTTCGTCGAGTCGCCGCTTGCGGCGCTCCAGGATGCTGCCCGCGAGTACAGGATGCGCCACTCGTTCGTGCGCATAGGAGTCACCGGTTCCAGTGGTAAAACCACGACAAAAGAGTGCATTGGAGCGGTGCTTACCGCTTCCTATCCAAAAGGCGCTGTCGCAATGAGCCCCGGAAATCTTAACTCCGATATTGGACTTGCGCTTGCGCTTTTCGACATCAGAGCCGAGCATCAAGTCGGCGTTTTTGAGATGGGGATTAATCGCAAGGGTGAGATGGACGAACTCGCGCGCATGTATGAACCACAGATCGCCGTGGTCACGAATATCGGGATGGCGCATGTCGGTATGTTTGGTTCGCGCGATGGTATCGCCCGCGAAAAGAGCCGCATATTTTCATACTTCAACGGCTCGCAGTGCGCGCTCATTTGGGAAGACGACGATTATCGTGAATTTTTAAGCGAGAAAGCGCATGGTCATGTTTCATATTTTGGTCTGAGGAGCACGGAAGGACTCGGATCGATCGAAAACCTTGGTGTGCAGGGCTGGCGCATCGAGTGGAAGGGGCAGCGCATCGACTTTGCGCTTCCTGGAAACCACAACCTTCTCAATGCCTGTGCAGCGCTCTCGATCGCGAATGAGCTGAAACTCGATCCCGGCAAAGTTGCGCATGGGCTAGCGGGTGTTACAGCGCTCTTTGGTCGATCCGAGATCCGCGAAGGCGCGATAACGGTGATCCAGGACTACTACAATGCGAACCCCGACAGTATGGCGTCGGCCATTGAGCTCTTGAGCCAAATCTCCACCTACACGAGAAAAATTCTGGTGCTCGGTTCCATGCTCGAACTGGGCGAGGAGAGTGAGCGCGCGCATCGTAAGGTGGGAAAACTGGCAAGCCGAGCGATGCCTGATGCGATCTTTCTCTTCGGCGATGAGATTGCGCCCGCAGAAGAGGAACTTAAAACCGATGGTTTTTCCGGCTTTCTGTTTCGCACCAGTGATTTTGAGGAGCTCAGCGCAGCGCTCTGTGCCTTTGTGCGCAGCGGTGACCTCGTGCTGATAAAAGGATCGCGTGCGATGGCCCTGGAGAGACTAACCCCCGAGCTTGAACGAGAAGGGCTCCTGTCGAGTTCGCGGCCGGAAAAAGGAGGTTCACATGCTTCGTGAACTTTTCATCCCGCTCATTAAATATTTCACCCCCTTCAATATTTTCCGGTATCTGACCTTTCGATCTGCCTATGCCGCGGTGACCGCACTCGTGATTTGCTATCTCATCGGGCCGTCCCTCATCGAACGCCTGCGCGTTCTTAAATTTGGTCAATCGATCCGGACGGACGGGCCGCAGACTCATCTAGCCAAAACCGGTACACCCACCATGGGTGGCGTTCTCATCATTCTTTCGGTGCTTGTGTCGGTGGTGCTCTGGATCGATGTAAAAAGCGAGTACAGCTGGATCGCGCTCGGATCGCTGCTTGGCTTTGGGCTCATCGGTGCGGCGGACGATCTCCTCAAGATCAAGAAACACAGTTCCGACGGACTCTCCGCAATCCAGAAGCTTGCGTTACAATTTGTCGTTTCTGGTTTGGCTGCATATGCGATCTATTCTGCAACCGGGCCGACCGCGACAAAGCTCTATGTTCCCTTTTTCAAGGTTCATGTTATCGACCTTGGGGTATTCTGGCTGCCGATCGCCATGATCTATGTCACTGCGTGGTCGAATGCCGTGAATATCACCGACGGCCTCGACGGTCTCGCTTCGGGGCTCGTTATTTTTGCGCTGCTCGCCTTCTCTGTGCTGACGTATGTCACTGGCCGTGCGGATTGGTCGCAGTACCTCGGAGTGCCCTACATCAAGCAAGCCAGCGAACTGACCGTTTTCAATTTCGCGCTGCTCGGGGCCTGCGTTGGTTTTCTTTGGTTCAATGCGCACCCGGCTGAGGTGTTTATGGGCGACGCGGGTTCACTCTCGCTCGGGGGCGTGCTCGGTGTTCTCTCCCTCATGGTTAAAAAAGAAATTTTGCTCCTTGTGATAGGAGGTGTGTTCGTCATAGAGCTCGGCTCTGTGATGCTCCAAGTGATGTATTTCAAACTGACAAAAGGGAAAAGACTCTTTAAAATGGCGCCGCTCCACCACCATTTCGAACTCAAGGGTCAGAAAGAGACAAAAGTGGTCGTGCGATTTTGGATTTTAGGCGGTATTTTCGCGCTTCTGGCGCTCTCAACGCTGAAGATACAGTGAGGAAATGCGACGATGAACAATAATTCCGGCGTAAAAACCCAACAGATCGATCGACAGAGTATGGATTGGCACCTTGTCGGCGCCATCTCCGTCGTGTCGCTCGTGGGGCTCTTCGCGCTGTGGTCGGGATCGATCGGCTTTGCGATACGCAATGGTGGGCCCTTCTCGATCATCGGAAAACAGTTCGTCCTCTATGCAATCTCGATGCTGATCATGGTCGCTGCAGCGCTTACGCCGATCAAGCTTGTGCGAGCGCTCTTGCCCGTTGCGATCGTCGTCGCGCTCATCGGTCTTGCGCTTCCTCTTATCTCTCCCTTTGGTGTAACCATCAACAATGCGCGCCGATGGATTAAACTGGGACCATTTACGCTTCAGCCTTCGGAGATATGGAAGCCTGTGATGGTGCTGTATCTGGCGTCTTTTTTGGATCGAAGAAAGGAAAATGTCATCGAGAGCGGTGTAACAACCCTGCCGGCGCTTGGAATGGTGGCGATCGCCGCTGTGCTCATCTTTCTACAGCAAGATTTTTCGACCTCGATTCTTATACTCGCCATCGCGCTCGCTATGCTCTTTTTAGCGGGTACACCGATTATTTTTATCGCAAGCCTGAGCTTCTTCATGTTGCTCTACGGAGCGCTCATGGTGTTCTCATCGCAGTATCGCGTGCAGCGCCTCGTCGGCTACCTGATGCCTGGACACCACGCGCAGACGATCAATTATCAGATGTACAGCGCGCTCCGCGCGATTCAATCGGGCGGCATCCTCGGCAAGGGTATTGGCCTCGGGAATCTTAAAATTAGTTCAATCCCCGAGGTGCAGTCCGACTTTATCTTTGCGGCTTTTGTAGAAGAGACGGGGTTTCTTGGCGTGATCGCTGTGATGGCGCTGTGGGCCTTTATACTGTACAGGGCAGGATCTAAACTCGTGGGCGCCGATTACTTTACAAAGCTCGCGGGTTTTGGGCTCATCACCCTTCTTGCTTTGCAGGTTCTTCTCAATCTCGCAGTTGTTACGGGCGTAATGCCGACGACCGGCCTTGCCCTGCCGTTTTTCTCTTCTGGTGGATCGGCGACGCTTATGAGCGCAATTTCGTGTGGAATTCTCATCAACTTCGTGCGTGGCAGCACTGGCTCTGCGCGCGCCAGCAGCGCGCGCGCGGCGAAGGGAGCGTTCTATGACTGAAGTCATCGCAAAAGAGCCGGAGGTTCAAGAAGCTTTCGCTCAAACAGCGCAAAAAGAGCAGCAGAAAAAGCGTTCGCTCCTCTCGGTTTCCGATACGTATGCGGTAGATATTGTCGGCAGGACAGCGCGTCGGGAAACTTCGATGCCTGGCACTAGGATTAGCGCGCCTAGAGTTCTGAATCTTCGCCAGCAACCGAATCGAAGCGTGTCTAAACCAGCCGAGGACCGCCATGCGGCAGCGAACAGCGCTTCGGCGCGACTGAACGGAGGGCCAGCGATTACAGGGCGGATCGCTCCCGCGACCATCTCGCTTGCAACGTCGGCCGAAAAATTGAGCGAAGCGGTGCGGCCGATCGCTCCTCCGAAACGTCGCGCAGGGCTCCGGGCGCTCATCGCGCTCGCTGCGCTCTGCCTTCTTGGGGCTGGCTCCGCGATTACCATCCCTCGCCTTACAAAAATCGAGTCGGTGCGCATCAGCGGACTCGAAACGCTCTCGGAAAACGCGATACTCTCTTCGCTCGGAAGCATCGGCGATCAAGGGCTCTTCTCGCTCAAAATGAGCGATATCGAAAATTCAATCGCGGCGAATCCGCGCATTGCCCATGTAAAGGCGTACAGAATTCTGCCCTCGACACTGGGAATCGATGTTCAGGAGCGATCGGCGGTCGCTTCTATCGCTGTGACTTCGGAGCAGGGCACTAAACTCGTGCTCGTCGACAGCGAGGGAATCGCCTTCGCGGCGATCGACGCAGAGGATTCTCGGAATCCCGAATTACCGGTGATCTCAGGAATTCAGTTCTCGCAATTCACGCCAGGTCAGCGCATGCCGGAGGTGCTCCTGCCTCTCTTTTCGAGTCTCAATGCCGTTAAGCGCGAGGCACCGGTGCTTTTAAAGGCATTCTCTGAAATTCGAGTGGTGAGGATCTCGGGAGATGCAATCGAGCTTTTGTTCTATCCCGTGCATATGAAAACCGCGGTGCGGATGCCCCTCAGAATCAACGCTGAATCGCTCCGTAACGCGCTCGTCGTGCTCGACATTATTCGATCCAGAGGATTGGGCGATCAACCCAGCGAGATCGATTTCCAGTCGGGCACTGTGGTGTATCAAACGAAGGAGGCCGTCTCTGGCTGATACAAATATAGTCGCTCTCGATATTGGCACTTCCGTCACCAAGGCGGTTGTCGGAGACTTCGGCGAGAACGGCGAATTCGAAATCACCGGCATCGGAACCGCGCCGTCGAACGGTCTGCGACGCGGTGTCGTGCTCAACATCGAAGGTACTCTGAACAGCATAACTTCGGCACTCGATGCTGCCGAGCTCATGTCCGGCCGCGACATCCGTGCAGTATCGCTCGCGCTCTCCGGCGCAAATATCGAGAGTTTCAACACAAACGGACAGATTGCCGTAACGGGCCGTGGACGTGAAATTACGCAGGAAGACATCGATCGCGTACACGAAGCAGCGCGAGCTGTCTCCATCTCCATGGATCGTGAGATTCTGCATGTTATTCCACGCTCCTACACCGTTGACGATCAGAAGGGCATCCGGAATCCCCTCCACATGACTGGCGTGCGGCTGGAATGCGGCGTCCACATCATCACGGGTTCCGTGTCGACCGTGCAGAACATGTTCAAGTGCGTGACGAGGGCAGGGTACAAGGTCGAGCAGAGCTACTTGGGTATCCTCGGCTGCGCTCGGACCGTCCTCACCAACGATGAGCGAGACCTCGGTTGCCTTCTCATCGACATTGGTGGAGGAACAACGGACTTCATGATCTTCTCCGAGAGCGAACCTGTGTTCACTGCGGCAATCCCGGCGGGGGGCAGCCAGATCACGGGCGATATTTCGATCATGCTCAGCATCCCTGTAGATGCCGCCGAGCATCTGAAGCGCGATTCAGGCGCGGCGTGGGCCGACGCGATCGATCCGGACGAAATGGTGATTGTGCCGGGATTCGGCGCCCGCGAGCCGGTGGAGCTCGAGCGCAGAAAACTTGTTTCTATTATCCAACCGCGCGTCGAAGAGATTTTCGAGATGGTCAATGAGCGAATCGAGAAGAGTGGACTCAAGGAACTCGTGAAAGCCGGCGTAATACTTACCGGTGGCGCTTCGCTCACACCTCACATCGACGATTGCGCGAGATCCGTGTTTGGCGTGCCTGTGCGCATCGGTTCTCCCGCATCCGTACCAGGATTGGACCCAGCGTTCCATTCGCCGGCTTTCTCTGCAGTGGTCGGCATCGCCCTTCTCGAAGCTGAGCGGGCGGGATTGTCGGCAGAGCCGAGCCTGAAGAAGCGTCAGAAGAAGGGAAGACAGGGAAGTTTTTCACTCGTGAAATGGATTAAAGAGAAGTTTTTCTGATACAAGCCAAGGAGGACTCGTATGGCGATTGAACTAGTAGATGACAATGGAATAGGCAATCCCACGGTAATAAAGGTGATCGGAACGGGTGGCGGAGGTTCGAACGCCGTGAACCGCATGATCATGGCGGGTCTCAAGAATGTCCAATTTATCGCCGTGAACACCGACCTGCAGGACCTCGGCCGTTCTAAAGCCGAAATCAGGCTTGGCGTCGGCTCGAAGATCACGAAGGGCCTTGGTGCAGGCGGAAAACCCGAGATCGGCGAAAAGGCTGCGATCGAAGACAGAGACAAGATCGAACAGGCACTGCGCGGCGCCGACATGGTCTTCGTCACTGCGGGGCTTGGAGGCGGTACGGGCACCGGTTCGGCGCCCATCATCGCGCAGACGGCACGCGATTTAGGCGCGCTCACGGTCGCGGTGGTCACGAAACCTTTTACCTTCGAGGGGCGTGTGGTGAACAGAATTGCCGAAGAGGGCTTCTCGAAGCTCAAACAGGCAGCCGATACCGTCATTGTGATTCCCAACCAGAATCTTCTCAAGGTCGTCGACAAGAAGACACCGCTCAAAGAGGCCTTCCGCATTGCGGACGAAGTGCTCAGGCAGGGGGTGCAGGGCATCTCCGATCTCATCACGCTCGCGGGCGATATCAACATCGACTTCGCGGATGTCCGGACCGTCATGGAAGGGCAGGGCGACGCCATAATGGGCATCGGTGTGGGAAGCGGAGATAATAGAGCCCAGGATGCCGCCGAGAAGGCGGTCAACAATCCACTCCTCGACGATGCGCGCATCGAGGGCGCGAAGAATATTCTAGTCAATGTGACCTGCGGTGAGGACTTCTCGCTCACCGAGTACCAGGACGTGATCGATCTCATAACCTCTAAGGCCGCCGAAGACGCGCACATCATCGCGGGTGTGGTGACCGATGGCGGACTTAAAGACGAAGTCCGCGTCACCGTGATCGCGACGGGCTTCGGCTCTGTGCGGCCTAAACCCAGCGA
>CAYXOW010000039.1:4555-5670 GCA_964466815.1 uncultured Treponema sp. | reverse complement strand
CCCAGCGAGTGGCCCTTCCGCGAAGAGCGGCCTGCCCCCGAGCGCGATAAACCCGCCGACAGCAGAGACCGACCTGCGCCCAAAGACGCATTCCGACGTGTCAGCTTCGACCCCGAGAACGACAACGATGAATTCGATATTCCCACCGCACTCCGCAACAAGCGCGTGGGATCAGAAGATTTTGGAGTAGGAGGCAGACGGTGACAATCCTCCTGCGGCGATATCAGGCGTACCTCCTCTCAACGCGAAGGCGCTCCGTGCTCACCGCTGACGTGTACGTACGCGAGATGGAGATGCTTGAACATTTCCTCATCAGTCAGGGGAAAACGCCGCTGGATGCGACAGGAGAAGATCTCTTGGCCTATCTCGTCGGTCGTTCGCAGGTAGGACTCCAGCGCACCACGATGGCGCGCATCGTGGCAAGCCTGCACGCTTTTTATCGTTTCTGTCTGAATGAAAAATTGCGAACGGACGACCCCTCGATTCAGATCCGAACCCCGCAGCAGGACCGAAATCTCCCCGACGTGCTCGACCCCGATTCGGTGGAACACGTGCTCGACTCTATCGACATCAGCACGCCGAACGGCCTCCGCGATCGAGCGCTCTTTGAACTCATCTACTCGTGCGGCCTGCGAATCTCGGAGGCCGCCAATCTCACCTTCCAGCAGCTGTATCTTGAAGAACGCCTGCTCCGAGTACTGGGGAAGCGCCGCAAGGAGAGGCTCGTGCCCTTCGGCACCGAAGCGCTGTATTGGATCACAAGATACCTCTCGGAATCTCGGCCTCTCCTCGAAAAACATGGAAAATCCGAATATGTATTCCTCAACCAGGAGGGAAAGGGCATTTCAAGAAAGGGAATCTGGAAGCGTTTCAGCCAAATTCGAGTGAAATCGGGTGTCAAGGCGAAAGTGCACACCTTCAGACACTCGTTTGCGACACACCTCCTTGCGGGAGGAGCGGACCTTCGCACCGTTCAGGAACTTCTTGGACACAGCGACATCGCCACGACGCAGATTTACACACACATCGATGAAGCGTCGCTCGGCATGTATCACCGAGAATATTTTCCGAGGAAGTGAAAAAATGAAAGCGGCGTCGTGTAGGGAAAGAGTGTA
>CAYXOW010000039.1:3445-4545 GCA_964466815.1 uncultured Treponema sp. | reverse complement strand
TCGGCGCACAGGAGCGTATATTCTCGCGGAGGACACTCGAGTATGCTACATTCGAGGCGTTCAAATGTGTGCGCGCCGCTATTTCAACGCGAGCTCGACCGCGTAGTCGACAAATTGCCTTCGCTCGAGAACGTCGAGCTGCAGCTCAAGCTTGCGATGCATCGTCTGCATTTCCTGACATGGCAGGAAAGACTTCTTCTTCTTGAACAGATTTCAAAAAAAGACGATTTTCTTTCGATGGGACTTGCCGAAATCGAGCGGTTTTTATACCGTTCAATTCGAACCCAATCGCACGATGCCGCGAGAGTGTGGGAGAATGCCGGGCGCGACGCCGAATACCTGGTTCGCCGAGGCATTCGGTACGTGAGCGTTACGGACTGCGAATATCCTTCGCTGCTGAGAGAAATCCACAGAGCACCATTTGGCCTCTTTGTGCGCGGAGCGGCGAGCGCTCTTGTGAGACCGACGGTGACGATGGTCGGAACGAGGGCACCGACATGGAGCGGTGTGCGGGCCGCCGAGCGTCTCGCGGCAGCAGCGTCCGATGCAGGTATCTGCGTGATTTCCGGTCTCGCGCGTGGAATAGATACGGCGGCGCATCGCGGTGCGCTTCAGCGTCGCAGTGCTGGGACCGTCGCGGTGCTCCCCTGCGGCACCGACCGAGTGTATCCGCCTTCGAACCTGTCGCTGGCCGCTTCGATCATCGAACACGGCGGATGCTTGGCTACGGAATATCCTCCTGGCGTAAGCCTTGACCGATATCGTTTTCCCGAGAGGAACAGAATCCTTGCCGGAATATCGAGACTCACCGTAGTCGTGGAGGCGCCCGCGAAATCCGGAGCGCTGATCACCTCGGACCTCGCGCTCAGCGAGGGACGCGATGTGGCGGTTGCGGCGGAGTGTGTGGGCTCATCCCGGAACGCGGGCGCCGATGCTCTCGTCCGGGAAGGAGCCTGCGCAGTCCGAGACGCTGAAGACATACTCGCGCTTTTGGATGGGCGGGGTGCCTGGGATTGGGGTATTGAAATCGAGCGGCGCGGCCAGCCGCGAAGCAAGGAGTCCTGAATGGCAGAAACGAAAAAGAATACAGCCGCGGCCTC
>CAYXOW010000039.1:521-3363 GCA_964466815.1 uncultured Treponema sp. | reverse complement strand
CATGAAGACGACCTCGGGCGCAAAGGCGAAGGTGGGCGCGGACACCGCAAAACCCAAGACCCTCGTGATCGTCGAGTCTCCCGCAAAAGCTCGAACAATAGAGAAATACCTCGGCGCTCACTTCAGAGTGCTTGCGTCGAATGGACAAGTAATCGATCTGCCGAAATCGAGGATGGCGGTCGATGTCGATCACGACTTCGAGCCCGAGTATATTACGGTGCGCGGCAAAGCCGACAAGCTCAGAGAGCTCACCGACGAGGCGAAGCGCTCGAACGCCGTGGTGCTCGCAGCTGACCCTGACCGCGAGGGGGAAGCCATCGCCTATCAGATCGGCCGTTATCTCAGAGAGAAGATCAAAGACACACCGATCAGCAGGGTCACCTTTAACGAAATCACCAAGCCTGCAGTGCAGGACGCTATGTCGCATCCCCGCGATATCAACATGAGCCTCGTCGAGGCGCAGAAGGCGCGCCGCGTCATCGATAGGCTCGTCGGATATACGCTCTCGCCGCTTCTCTGGAAAAAAGTTAAGTCTGGACTCTCTGCGGGACGCGTGCAGTCGGTAGCCCTCAAGCTCATCTGCGATAGGGAAAAGGAAGTCGAATCTTTCATTCCAGAGGAGTACTGGACGATCGAGGCGCTGCTCAAGGCGCACCAGCACGCAGTGCGGGCCGAACTTGCGCTCTTTAAGGGCGAAAAACCTGCGATCAAGAACGAGTCCGAGGCAAAGGCCATTACCGCCGATCTCTCCGGCAAGCCTGCGTCGGTCTCCGACATTCAATACTCCGACAGATCGGTCAAACCGAAACCGCCCTTCACTACCTCTAAACTCCAGCAAGCCGCCGCGAATCGGCTTGGATTCACGAGCACCAAAACGATGAAAGTCGCCCAGCAGCTCTACGAGGGCATCGATCTCGGGCATCAGCGCCTCGGCCTCATCACCTACATGCGAACGGACTCGACGCGCATTTCTGACTCGGCCCTCACCGAAGCGCACGAGTGGCTCTCGAAGAATTTCCCCGCGCAGACACCCGATGCGCCGGTTCGCTACTCCGTGAGCAACGCTGCGCAGGACGCCCACGAAGCCATCCGCCCCACGCGTATCGACATTACGCCGGACGAGGCCGCTCGTTATCTGAAGGGCGATCACCTCAAGCTCTACTCGCTCATCTGGGAGCGCTTCGTGGCCTCGCAGATGAAACCTGCTGTCATAAGAACATTTACGGCGGATATCACTATCGGCGACGGGCTCTTCAGAACCTCGGCATCGACCTTCCTCGAAGAGGGCTTCTATAAGGTAATCCGCATTGGCGCCTCAAAAGAGGAGCGCACGAGCCACAAGTTCGCCTTCGAAAAGGGCGAATCGCTCACCGTCGAAAAGATCGACGGAACCCAGCACTTCACCCAGGGGCCCTCGCGTTACACCGACGCCTCGATTGTCCGCGCCCTCGAAGAACTCGGCATCGGACGGCCATCGACCTATGCGCCTACAATCGAAACCCTCATCGAGCGTTACTATACGCTCCGCGACAAACGCCAGCTCGTTCCGACCCCCCTCGGCAAGATCATCAACGATATTCTCTCGCAGAATTTCCCCGAGGTGATCAACACCAACTTCACCGCGCGGATGGAATCGATGCTCGATAAAGTGGAGGAGCAGCGCGTCGACTGGGTCGGCGAGATGAAGAAATTCTATGTGCCGCTGCGCGACAAGGTTGAGGATGTCATGCACAAGCTCGAAGACATGCACGGCGCCCTCGACGAATCGACGCAAGAGCGGTGCCCGAAGTGCGGCCGCCCCCTCGTCAAGAAGCTCGGTCGCTTCGGGTATTTCCTCTCCTGCACAGGCTTCCCTGAATGCACTTTCACCAAGTCGGTTCCGCTCGCGAAGTGTCCCAAATGCGGCGGCGACATCGTGCCGCGCGTCTCGACGAAAGGAAAGCGCAAGAAATTCTATGGCTGCTCGAATTACCCAGAATGCGACTTTATGACTCTCTACAAGCCGACAAACGCGAACTGCCCAAAGTGCGGTTGGTTCCTCGTCGAGAAGTACGATAAAAAGACAGGCTCACACAAGGTGTGTATCAATCCGAGCTGCGATTACCTTCATTCGACCGATAAAGACGAAGGCTTAGGAGAAAATTGAGCCATGGATGCGCGAATCGGCGATTATCTTGATTATCTCGGTGCAGTGAGGGGACTCTCTCCTCGGACGATCGAGGTGTATCGGCGAGATCTCGCGCAGTATGAGCTCTTTCTTGAAGGAAAGGATATCGACGCAGCGGACGCCAACGACATCAGAACTTTTGCAGGCATGCTCGTCATGGAGAAGCACGCGTCGTCCTCGGTAAGTCGAGCGCTCTCGGCGGTGCGCGGTTTCTATCGCTACCGGGTACGTTTCCACGCGAGTGCGGTCAATCCCGGGCGCGAAGTTGAAAATATACCTGCGGGAAGATCTTTACCCGCCTTTCTTTTCGAAGATGAGGCGAAGGCCTTTCTGGAAGGTATCGATGGTGATGGTTTTAAGGATGTGCGCGACAGGGCGCTCTTCGAGACGATGTACTCGACGGGAAGCCGTGTCTCGGAAGTGTGTGGGGCCCGGATTTCGCGACTCGATCTCAGCAGCGCGATGATCCGCGTACGAGGAAAAGGATCGAAAGAACGAATGGTCTTTCTCTGCAATTCTGCCGTCGCTGCGATTCAACGCTACTTGCCCTATCGCGCTGCGCTCATGCGGCGCCTGGGTGTGGATGAGCACGGCAGGATCTTCGTGAACGCGAAGGGACTTCCCCTGAGTTCACGCGGCGCCGAGAAGATACTCGAGCGGCGGCGCCTTGAAGCT
>CAYXOW010000039.1:0-497 GCA_964466815.1 uncultured Treponema sp. | reverse complement strand
GAAACATTTGACTCCCCACACCTTCAGGCACAGCTTCGCGACGCACCTCGTCGCGGCGGGCGCCGACATGCGTGTGGTGCAAGAGATGCTCGGGCATTCGAGCATCTCGACGACGCAGGTGTACGCGCACGTAGACATGGAACGGCTGCGCCGCGTCTACGAGCAGGCGCACCCGCACGGTTCGAAAGAAAGTTTGAAAGGAAAGGAAAAATGAGCGATACCACGATGCAAATGCACGCGACGACCATTCTCGCCGTGAAGAAGGATGGCCACGTCGCTATGGCGGGCGACGGGCAGGTCACGATGAACAACACGGTGCTGAAGAGCAATGCGCGTAAAATACGCACAATCTACGGCGGCAAGGTACTCTGCGGGTTTGCAGGGGCGACCGCCGACGCGTTCACGCTGTTTGAGCACTTTGAGGCGAAGGTTCAGGAGTATAGCGGCGACCTCACGAGGGCTTCGGTCGAGCTCGCCAAGGATTGGCGGACCGATCG
>CAYXOW010000038.1:15740-17598 GCA_964466815.1 uncultured Treponema sp. | reverse complement strand
CCGTGCACTCGACCTGCCTTGCGCCGGCTCTGAGCGCCGCGACGGAATTGGCCAAGGATTGGCGGACCGATCGCGTCCTCCGTAAGCTCGAGGCGATGCTGCTCGTGGCGGATCAGAGCAAGATGTTCCTTCTCTCGGGGACGGGGGATGTCGTCGAACCCAGCGAGGACGCGATCGCCATCGGTTCGGGTGGCAGCTACGCCTATGCGGCGGCGATCGCCTACCTCGATGCCTCGAAGCGTGTTGAAGAAGCCGCGAAGGCGCAGGGAATCGAGGTCGTTCAGAACCTCCCCGGCTATCTCACCGCGAAGGAAATCGCGAGCCAGAGCCGGGCGATCGCCTCGACAATCTGTATTTTCACCAACGATCGCATCGTTGTGGAGGAAATATGACATTCGACCAAGACGCGCTTACTCCTCACAAGATCGTCGAAGAGCTTGACCGCTATATCGTAGGGCAGCACAAGGCGAAGAGGGCGGTCGCAATCGCGCTCAGGAATAGAGTCCGTCGTCAGCGCCTTCCCCAAGAGATTCGCGACGAAATCGCCCCAAAGAATATCCTGATGATCGGCCCTACCGGCGTCGGTAAAACCGAGATCGCGCGGCGCCTGGCCAAACTCTGCGGCGCACCCTTCATCAAAGTCGAAGCCACCAAGTACACCGAAGTCGGCTATGTAGGCCGCGATGTCGAATCCATGGTGCGCGACCTCATGGCCTCCGCCATCTCCATGGTCAAAGAGGAGATGGAGTCGGCCGTGGCTGAAGACGCCAGGCGCCGCGCCGAGGACCGGCTCCTCGACCTTCTCCTCCCCGGCATCACGAATTCGGACGAACCCGTGGGCCAATCCCAAGCCACGGTCATCGCGCCCAGCACAGGGAACGAGACAAAGGAAAAATTCCGCACTCTCCTTCGGGAGGGCAAGCTCGATTCCCGCGAGATCGAGATCTCGGTGCCGGCCCAAGGGCCCCAGCTCGAACTGTTCGCGGGCAGCCAGTTCGAGGAGATGAATATCGCCTTGGGAGGACTTCAGAATATCTTCGGTGGAAAAAGGAAGAAGCGAACTGTAACCGTCGCCGAAGCGCGCCCCCTGCTTGAGGCCGAAGAACGCGAGCGTCTCGTGGATCAGGAAAAGATCACGCAGGAAGCCCGCATGCGTGCTCAAGAATCGGGAATCATTTTCATCGATGAGATGGATAAAATCGCGAATCGCGAGGGCAAGGGCTCCTCAGGCGTCGATGTATCGCGCGAGGGTGTACAGCGCGATCTCCTTCCTATCGTCGAGGGCACCACGGTCAATACGAAGTGGGGTCCGATCGACACTACGCACATCCTCTTCGTCGGGGCGGGAGCCTTCAATGTCTCGAAACCCCAGGATCTGATCCCCGAGCTCCAAGGACGCTTTCCCATCCGCGTCGAGCTCGAAGCCCTCAGTGGCGAAGATTTTGTGCGCATCCTCACCGAACCTAAGAACGCCCTCGTCACGCAGTACATTCAGCTCCTCGGTACCGAAGAGGTTACCCTGGAATTCTCTTCGGACGCGATCGCTCGCATCGCCGAAATCGCCGCGGCAGCAAACAAGCAGAGCGAGAATATCGGCGCCCGCCGACTTCAAACCGTGATGGAGCGGCTCCTCGAGGATATTTCCTTCGATGCGGATACGTACAGGGGAACGCACATTGCGATCGATCGGGAATATGTCGACAAGCGATTCGAAGACTATGTGCAGCAGCAAGATTTGAGTAAATACATTCTCTAGGCAGCGAGAGACAGCTAGAAAAGGAAGGCCGAGCATGGAGTATACAGCATATGCGGAAAATCGATTGTGGGAACTCTATCACAGCACTGCAGATATCCATAT
>CAYXOW010000038.1:15378-15706 GCA_964466815.1 uncultured Treponema sp. | reverse complement strand
CCCGGCGACGCTGGCGGACCCTGGCTGCCCGGCTCCGTCACGCTTCCCTCGATGGTGGAATACCGCGATCTCGTGGGGTATGGCAACTTTGGGCTTCTCGACGCCATCGAGAAATTCGATCCCAAAAAGCACGTCAAATTTAAAACCTACGCAGTGACCCGCATCCGAGGCGCGATTTACGATCACCTTCGCGAGCTCGACTGGGTTCCAAGGTCGGTTCGAAGAAAAACGAAACAGATCGAGCGGGCGATCGCCAAGCTTGAGAGCCAGCTCGGTCGCCCCGCCACCGACGAAGAGATCGCCCTCGAGATGGGCATCGACCGCAGAG
>CAYXOW010000038.1:12092-15368 GCA_964466815.1 uncultured Treponema sp. | reverse complement strand
TCCTCAAGATTATGGCAAAAGTCTCCTCGTCTTCGATTCTGTCCTTACAGGAAATATGGCCAATCAACCCCGATGCCGAAGGCGGTACCATCGGCGATACGATCGAATCCCTGCACGCCGACAACCCCGATGTCGTCCTCGAGCGAGAAGAGGTTCGGCGGGTTATCCTCGAATCGCTCCAAGAGCTCCCGGACAAAGAGAAGAAGGTGCTCGTACTCTACTACTACGAAAATTTGACGCTGCGCGAGATCGGCAAAATTCTCGAAGTTACAGAATCGAGAGTGAGCCAGCTCCACACCAAGGCGATACTGCGCCTACGCGCAAAACTTTCCAACCGCCGTCGCGGCATCGTATAAATCGAAGAGCGCTATAAAAACTGGGCACTATACCTCTACTGCTTCTGAGCCGCACGCATGGGCCGCACAGCCTGTATTGTCCGCACATGCCGCCCCCAAGGAGCTGTCCGCGCGGCCTCAACCTTGTCAGTCAATCCGCTTCAGCGGACGCGGTTCCTGTCTCCTGCGCTATGCGTATGCCGTACTGCTCGATTTTCTGATAGAGCGTTTTCCGCCCGATCTTGAGAATCTCTGCTGCCCTCGACTTGTTCCCGCCAGCGAGCGCGAGTGTCTCCGCGATGAGAATTCGCTCGGCATCCTCCATCGACGAGAAGGCTGGAATGCTTATCACACGGCTTTCGCCGCTCGAGCGTGGACCCGGCGGCAGGTCGTCCACTGTTATGAGCTTTCCTGAAGCCATCACGACTGCGCTTTCGATGCAGTTTCGGAGTTCGCGCACATTGCCTGGCCAGTCGTAGGTGTAGAGGGCTTGGCGGGCCTTTGGGTCGAATCCCTCAATCGACTTCGAGTTCTCCTCCGCAAACTCCTTGAGAAACGCCATCGCGAGAAGTGGAATGTCCTCGCGCCGTTCGCGGAGCGGGGGCACATGAATGTTCACTACATTGAGCCGATAATAGAGATCTTCGCGAAAACGCCCTTCAGCGATTTCCTTCTTTAAGTCGCGGTTCGTCGCAGTAATGATACGAACATCGACCTCGATCGTCTCTTCGCCGCCTACGCGCTCGAATTTTCGTTCCTGGAGAACGCGGAGTATTTTGATCTGCACATTCTGATTGATCTCACCGATCTCGTCGAGAAAGAGGGTGCCGCCGTCGGCCATCTCGAAGCGACCGCGTTTGCGCGCGGTGGCGCCGGTGAACGAGCCTTTCTCGTGGCCGAAGAGTTCGCTCTCGAGGAGACTCTCCGCCAGCGCGGCGCAGTGCACTTTCACAAAGGGCTTGTCTTTGCGCGGGGAGAGATTGTGGATCGCATCCGCGACAAGCTCCTTGCCCACGCCGGATTCGCCTGTGATGAGCACACTCGCTTTCGTAGGAGCGACCTTGCGGATGAGGTCAAAGTTCTTTTTTATTGCGGGCGCCTGGCCGATGATGTAGCTGCGCGCGCGCTGGCTCTCGACCTCTGCGGTGAGTTCGATGTTGCTTCGATAGAGCTCGCGTGTTTCGAGTGCACGCTTCACGAGATTGACGAGATGGTCGGTGTTGGGGGGCTTCGCGACAAAGTCGAAAGCTCCCTGGCGCATTGCTTCAACCGCTTTGTCCACACTCCCGTGCGCAGTCAGGATGATGACCGGTATGCCAGGGTGAGTGCTCACGATGTACTGCAGTAGATCGAGCCCGCTCATCCTGCCCATCTTGTAGTCCGTGATCACTACATCGATATCGTCTCGATCGATGACTGTCTTACCCTCAATTCCATCCTTTGCGGTGCGAACATCGTAACCTTCCATAGAGAAGAGCTGAGCGAGGCCGTCTCGTATATTGGTTTCGTCGTCGACGACAAGAAGTGTAGCGCGCATTTAATCCTCCGTGTGCAAAGCCTCGACCTTGAGCCCATCGTCCCATTTTGGAAGGGATTTTTGTTCGGGCTGGGGGATAGGAAGATGTATCGTGAACGTCGATCCCTTCGAAGGCGCCGACTCCACAGTAATTTCGCCATTGTGCTCTTTGATGATCTTGAAGGTGATGGTGAGGCCCAGACCGGTTCCGCTCTCTTTCGTCGTGAAATAGGGTTCGAAAATCTTGGTGAGGAGCTCTTCAGGAATGCCGATGCCGGTATCGGAGATCGCAATCAAGAGTTCGTCGTTCTGGGTCGAAAGGGCGATGGTGAGCGTGCCGCCTTCGGGCATTGCGGCTATGGCATTCTTGACGATATTGAGGACAGCTTGCTTAAGGTGCTTGCGATCGATCATCACTTCCGGGAGATCGGGCTCGAATTTCGTCACCAGTTTGATGTGATGTTCTTTCGCTTCGTGATTCATGAGCTCGGCGACTTCTTGAACGACTTCTTCAGCCCTGTCGCGAATGAGCGTGATATCCATTGGGCGCACTGCGAAGAGAAAATCGACGACAATGGAATTCAGCCTATCTATCTCTTGTTCTACGAGCGATACATTGTGGAAAATAGGCTCGGTATCCTTCGAACAACGCTTTTCAAGAATCCGACGCATGATGCCGAGCTGGATTCTGATTGATGCGAGAGGGTTCTTAATCTCGTGCGCGACGCCAGCTGCCAGCGTCGTGAGTGCTGCAAGACTTTCGGCGCGACGAAGCTGCGCCTCGCGGCGTCGTTTCTCCGTGATGTCTTCTATGTGAATTAGGTTGCCAGAAATTTTTCCTTCTGAAACGAGCGTGGAGACGCTTATGGAGACGACGCGCGCACCGCTTGAGCGATTGATGGATATCTCGCGGTTAAAAATATTTTCTTCCGCAGTCAATGTTTTTCGAAAAAAGGCAATGAGCTGTTCATCGTTCAACTGTTCCCAGAGTGTCGACTCCGGCGTCCATGAGACCACCCTGCATATTTTTTCGGCAGATCTGTTGATCAAGAGCGGCTTATGTTCGAGATCGGTCACAATAATGCCATCGAGCGTCGAGTTCAATGCCGCTTCATAAATGGAATTTTCGGCCGATATATTTCGGATGATCTGCTTCAGGCCATCGGGAGGAATTCGATCGATTCGTTTAAGTGCATTCTCATATACCGCTTTCATTTCTTGCTCCAAGAACATTGGCGAAGGCCTCAAGGAGGAGTTCCGGCGAACGATTGAGAGCCTTGTACTGGACACCTACTTCGCGAAGCTTCGACGATATTGTATCGATATGGGCGATGAGCGCAGCGCTCGATGTCGGATCAAGAGTAATCGAAGCAAGAAGCTGGCTCGTCGCTCGTACAAATACTAAAAGTGAATCTGCAAACTTTG
>CAYXOW010000038.1:11817-12031 GCA_964466815.1 uncultured Treponema sp. | reverse complement strand
ATGAGCCTAAGTGTTTGCGCTGCAGTCGTCTTCGTAGCGAATGTATGCTGAGCGAGCACCTCCGCAACTTCTCCTGAAAGTGCACTGTCGCGTGCCATGCATTCCGCAAGCAAGGCTCCGATAAATTTCTCCGCGTCCGTGTGCGCTTTTTCCACAGGATACGCGCTTCTTTTTTGAAAAAAATCTCGCAGCGACGCGGAATCGTCGTGAATTT
>CAYXOW010000038.1:8929-11787 GCA_964466815.1 uncultured Treponema sp. | reverse complement strand
AATCTCACGCGATTCGGCTTCTGTTCTTGCGCTGAACGAAATGAGACGCGAGCGCGAAAGAATTGTTGCAATGAGCGTAGCACGTCGCGAAGAAGTGAGCACGAAACGCACCTTGGCAGGTGGCTCCTCGAGTATTTTAAGCATAGCATTTCGTGCACTTTCGTTGGCGGTATCGGCATTCTGAATGATGACGGTCTTCTGCGCGCTCGTAGGAGCAAGCGATGCCCACGCAGCCATATTGCGCACCATAAAAACGGGAATTCCTTCGGGGACCATCGCTTCAAGCCCAGCCGCCGCTTCGACCGCCTTTTGCGTGGCAACTTTAAGGGAATCATGCTTTTTCTTTGTCACAAACGTGGATATCTCTTCGAGCATCTCCTCCAGCGATTCTATGGTTGATGCAGCTTTTGCGAGTTTCGACTCCTCGCCCGACCAGAGCGTCACATCGAATCGCCTCAGAAGCTTGCGAATGGCGCGAACAAAGGCGAAGTACGACGATATGCTGGGGGCGCTTGAAAAATATTCCGAAGCAACCGAGATTTCTTGAGGCGAACTGCGAGGCCCAAACACCAAGAGATCGGGGTGCGAGAGACTCCGGTGCCGAACACACTGCGGGCACGTGCAATTCCACATGCCTTTCTGCTCGCACGAGCACACGCGCGCGAATTCGAGCGCAGCAGTGAATTTTCCTGAGGTCTCAGGCCCCGCAAAGAGTAGCGCTGGTGGAATTGTATGAGCAGTAATCATAGATACGAGCTGATCAGCTGCCCGCTGTTGAAAGAGCAAATTCTCAAACACGCTATTTACCCTTTAGATTTTGAAAGACCGGCGGAATATTGCCTCCCTTCATCATAGGAGCGATCGAGCCTTTTATCGTCGGCCCTATGAGAGGACCAATCAATTTCACATAGAGCGATTGTGAGAGGAGCGATGAAACATCGACCAGGGGCTGAATTTCCAATATGACGATGAAGAGCCCAACAACAATGAACCCTTCTACCACACCGAGCACGAGCCCGAGAAGCCTGTCGAAAACATCGAGACTGGTCGCCTCGAGTCCTTCTCTCAGCATCCGTTCGATAATCTTCATGACGACGAAACCCGCGATGAAGCATAGGAGGAAGGCGATACTATATTGCGCTTGGTAGGGAAGAGCGTTCGCTTTTATCATCGGAAGAAGCTGCACTATGACGGTATTCGACAGCAAGAGGCCTGCGAGAATGCCTACTGCGATCGATGCGACCGAGAGAACCTCGTGCACAAATCCCCGTACAAAACAGCGGGCGGCTAGCACGATTACAACGGCGCTGAAAATCCAATCTATTGTAGTCATTTTGCTTCCTTCGCCTGCTTTTCGAGCTTTTTCAGCAGAAAGCGGGCAATGAATTCCGCCGATGGAATAGCAGCATCTTCAACTGATTCTCGGCTCGTGCCGGGCAGTGTCGATAAGCTGATCTTTGTCAATTCACTACACGCGCGTAACGCCGCCTTCATAGTCGCTGGTGAGAGCATGTGGCGAACCGCTTGAGCGAAGGATTCAGGGCTGAGCGCCGCATTTGTCAGTACGATTGCGGCGCCGCTCTTCGCGGCGAGAGCAGCATTCTCGACTTGGTCTCCGCGCGTCCCCGCGCCGGCGAGAGGAATGAGGACCATTGGTTTACCGAGCGATGCCGCCTCCCACAGTGTTCCGGCCCCTGCGCGTCCTGCGACAATATCGGAAGCCGCATAGATATCGGCGATCTCCGCGCCGATGTAGGGCAGCGGCCTGTAGGCTGATTTTATCATTGACTCCCTAGGAACGCGGGCCAACACATCATCGAAGTGTACAGCGCCGGTCTGATGGACTATCTGCACTTCGGGAAGAAGGAGCGGCAAGGCGGAGAGGACAATATCGTTCACCTCTTTTGCACCTTGACTCCCGCCGAGCACGAATACCACTGGTCGATCTGTGTTGAAGCCAAGATGTGCGAGCCCACGCGCTCGATCGCCGCGAAAAAGACTCGGTCGAATAGGGTTCCCTGTGCGCAGCACTTTTTCGCGCGTCTTTGGAGGGAAATATGATGCTGTTTCGTTCCAACTCGTCATAATAGTCGATGCCTTCGCGCTGTTGAGGCGAGTCGCGAGGCCAGGAGAAGCATCAGATTCGTGGGTGATGACAGGGATGCCAAGTCTCGCAGCTGCGCGGCAAGGCGGTACGCTCACGTAGCCACCCTTGGAAAAGAGAAGCGATGGCTGTATTTCGTTGAGAATGGCTTTTGCTTTAAAATACCCTGCGACGATCCTCGATATATCGGTGAGGTTTCTAAGAGAAATCTCGCGACGGCACTTGCCGGAAGGAATGGCGAGGAATTCGATATCGTGCTCTTCGACAATATTCCTATCGAGTTCCTTTTCTGATCCAATCCAAATGATGCGTCCTTTGAATCCGAGTACTCTCATCGCCTCGATGACGGCGAGGCCAGGATAGATGTGACCTCCTGTTCCACCTCCCGTGAAAGCGATGCAAGGTCGCGAGCCGTTCGCGTCGGCAGGCCGAAGCTCACGCATGCGGGGCACTCGATTGGTGTGAAACATTGTGAACGGCTGCGATGAGGGCATCGAGACTGCCATCCCTCGTGCTCTTTCCTTCCGCGATCGCTCCGAGCGCACGCTTCGCGAGAATTTTACCGAGCTGAACGCCTTCCTGGTCGAAACTGTTGATGTTCCACACGAAGCCCTGAAACATAACCTTATTTTCATAGTGCGAGAAGAGAGCCCCGAGCTGTCGAGGCCCAAGCTCCTCGCCGACAAGGAGCGTCGATGGACGATTGCCTGCGAATGCTTTGTTCGGATTCTCGTCGCTCTTGCCCTGCGAAAAT
>CAYXOW010000038.1:1249-8895 GCA_964466815.1 uncultured Treponema sp. | reverse complement strand
AGAAGCTTTTGGCGCGAATTCGAACCTTCGGAACTGATGTCGGGCGATATCTGATTCTTGAGAAAGCCGATGAACTGGAGGGGCACGGGGTCGGTGCCCTGGTGCAGAAGCTGATAGAAGGAGTGCTGGCCATTGGTGCCCGGTTCGCCGAATACGACGGGGCCGGTGGAGTAGGAGAGGGGGAAGCCGGCGCGGTTGACGGATTTGCCGTTGGATTCCATATCGAGCTGCTGAAGGTGCGCGGGGAACCTCGAGAGAGGCTCTGCGTAGGGCAGCACCGCTGTGTACGGCCATCCGAGTATATTGCGTTCATATATCCCTATCATCGCATCCATGAGCGCGGGGTTGCGGAATAGAGAAGGATCGAGCGCAAGTTTGTCCGCTTCGTGCGCTCCCGCGAGAAACTCCTCGAATGTTTCAGGCCCATATGCTAAAGAGAGGATTACTCCCCCTACCGCGCTCGAAGTGGAGTATCTCCCTCCAATAAAATCGTCGATATAGAAACTATCCAGATAGTGAGGATTGCCGGCGAGAGGGCTCGATGTGCTCGTAACCGCTACCATGTGGGCATCTGGATTCAGCCCCATATCCTTAAGCCTTTGACGCACAAGTGTTTCATTGGCCAGAGTCTCTTGCGTAGTGCCGCTCTTTGAGACAAGTACGAAGAGCGTTTCGGTAAGATCAAGCTGAGATAGCACCCAATCCGCATCGTCTGGATCGACATTAGAAATGAACCAGGGTCGTAGCAAAGCTCGCTTCTTGAAAGCCGCCCAGCGAGCGAGTGCGATACTTGCTGCCCGCGGCCCGAGATCGGAGCCTCCGATCCCAATCTGCACTACATTCACGAAGCGCTTCCCGCCCGAGGCGCGTATATCTCCCTCGCGCACTTTCTTTGCGAATGCGTAGTAGCGCGACTTCTCATCGCGGTAGAATACTTCCATATCCTTTTTGTCGCGGATAATCGGAGCGCCAAGTCGACCTCGCGCGAGATGGTGGAGCACCATGCGCCCTTCTCCGGTATTCATGATGGCGCCGTCGAGGAGCATACGGTATTTCTCGATGAGTTGCTGTTCATCCGCGAGAGTTTGCAATTTTGCCAGGACAGGAGCATCGACGGGGGCAAATGCAAAACAGTATTTCATTCCTGCAGCGTGCTGAATCCAAGAATCGGATATTCTTTCGGGGCTCAGAGATGTCTTGAGGTTAAATGTGCCGCTCAATTTGAGAGCTTTAAAAGCTTCGCAAGTATCTAGATTTTTAAAGTTCACCATAGAGACCCCCTGTGGGTAGTGTATCTTTATTCTACATGATAGGGTGAAAATTGATACACTTCAAGTTCAGCGCATGAATTTCAGAGCAGTATGATAATACTCTTGGCCACGCTCTGTCAGCGTCAACTTGCCCTTCCACGGGCCACGCGCAGCTGCGGCGATGCAATGGGTGAACTGGAGGCCTTCTACGAGTTCGGCGAGCTCCTCACTTCTCCAATGTGGGAGAATGCGTTTTCCGCCTTGCCCTCTATGACCCTCTGACCACATCTGCTCAATGAGCTCCCCATTGTCGAAGGTGCGCGGATGTTCAGCAATAAACGAGAGAGCTTCAAGAAAGCCTTCTGTCCGCAAGAGCTGTAAGTCTATATCTTCGTCTGGCCATACTCGCGCGCCTTGCCCACCTCCGCCATACCGCTTCGTCGCGTGCGCCTCAAGGCAGTTGTCGCAGCGCCCGCACAGAGGCGTCTGCATTTCGCCCATGGCATTGAGCAAGAACTCTCTTCGGCACCCTGTGAGCGAGGGGTAAGGGGCAAGGCGCGCTCTTCGGCTCCGCGTATACTCCGAAATTTCTCCGCCCGACTGCAATGCCGGACCTCTCCCGAGATCGTGTATCAGCATCGCAATGGCGGGCTCTCCATCACGTCCGCCGCGTCCCGCCTCCTGAATGTACGCCTCCGGGCTATCTGGGAGAGACGTGTGGATCACCGTTCGTATGTTCTTTTTATCCATCCCCATGCCATAGGCATTCGTCGTAACAAGTATCGCATCATCAGCTGACTGAAACCACGATTCGACATTCTCCCGCTCTTTTCGACTCAAACCTGCATGGTAAAAGCGCACTGAAAGGTACCCATTCGAGCGCAGGTACTCCGCCTTCATCTTCACGCCGGGGCGCGATCGCTCGAAAATGATCGCGGGTTTCTTGCACGATAGCGCCAACATTCTAAGAGTTCTGGTCGGAGAGAGCGTGTGCATGGCGCCATAGAGTACGTTGGTTCGATCGGCCTCCGAGCTCACCAAACGGTACGCGTTTCCGAGAAAAAGTCTACTTTCGATGGAAGCGATTATGTCGGGTCCCGCAGTTGCGGTGAAGGCGCTCAACACAGTCGGGGCAAGGTTCTGGGCGATCTCACCGAGAGAAAGATATGCGGGTCTGAATGTTTCGCCCCACTCGGCGATACAGTGAGCTTCATCGATCACCAAGTGTGCGATTCGATGGCGAGCAAGGAGGCGTGCAAGCTTCGAATTCGCCAGTATCTCCGGGTTGGCGATAATGATTTTAGCTTTGCCGCTGTTGACCGATTCTTCTTCTCGAGCCCACTCCTCGTCGGAGAGTCCTCCTCGAAAGAGTGCGCAGGGGAGTGATGCCTCCTCAAGTCTCCTTTTTTGGTCATTCATGAGCGCAAGAAGTGGATACACGATCACAGTGAGACCATCGAGAAGGAGGGCGGGGAGTTGAAAACAGACGGATTTTCCGAAACCAGTTGGAAATAACACGAGTTGTCGCATTGTTTCTCGGCGCATCGGATAAGAAGGAGAGAGCCCGAAGCCAGTGCCTGAGGGCGTGGAAAATAAAGCGCTGGTCTTGTACTCATCTTCCGCCGTACGGGCATCTTCAAGAATATTGGCGATCGCGAATCGCTGCAACGGCGCGAGGTGGAGTATATGAAATCGGTTGAGGGCTATTGCCGCAATAGGGTCTTCCATCGATATTTCTGCAGAGGTGTCGATGGGATATTGGGCGGCTTCAGCGTTGCACTCGTCCCAGAACAGGCGTGCACCCTCTGATTGCACCACCTTCAGGTTCGGGAATTTCGCAGCGAATTCGCCTTCTTGTAGGTTGTCGGTGCTCATCTTCCTATAGAAGACGAAGAGAGTGAGCGCTGCGCTTCACCTTTTTGCGTCTTCATGTGAGCTCTGTGCTTTTTACCCCTATCCTCGGACAGATGTCGTCCAGAGGGCAACTGCCCCCACTGCGAGTACATGCAGGGTTTCTCGAAGTGCAGGTGAATTTTCCATGCCGGTTCACGCTGTACGAGAAGTGTGTGAATTTATCTGCAGGTAAGTTCTCTCGGATGATTCGTTCAGCAAGTGTGGGATCAGGTTTTGAACAGAGACCGAGGCGCACCACTACGCGCAGCACATGTGTGTCGACAATGATACCAGGAATACCTAGGCAAGCTGCAGCGACCAAATTGGCTGTTTTCCTTCCGACGCCCGGCAGTGTGAGCAATTCTTCAAATGTGGTGGGGATTGATCCGGCATAGCGTTCAGCGAGCGCGCGTGCCGCCGAGATGATGTGCTGGGCTTTGACATGGTAAAAACCTACAGAATGTATGATATTTTCCACATCCTTAAGTTGTGCAGATCCGAGCGATGTTGCATCAGGATATTTTTCGAAGAGCGGACCAGTGACTGAATTCACTTGTTCGTCCGTGGTTTGGGCACTCAATATCACGGCGATGAGGAGGTGCCAGCAGTTGTCGTAGTGGAGGAGCGGGCGCGTATCTGGCCAGAGTGGCACGAGGCGGTCGTAGACAGTATCGAAATCGCATAGGTCATGATGTTCTTTTTTTCGAATGTCGAGTTTTTTTGGGTGCATCGCTGTGCGCTCCCCCTGTGCGTGCTCATCGAAATTTTCTCCCATACTACTTGACTCTAAGAACTCTCCGCTAGTATCGATCTTGACAAACTTGACCTTTACACGTGGGCTCTATACTATGGCCGGAGGAGGATATATGAACCCGTCCGCGCTGAAAGGCAGATCTTTACTCACCTGGATCGATTATACGCCGGAAGAAATCCGCTATTTTCTCGATCTCTCAAAAAAAGTCAAAGAAGAGGCGAAAAAGGGAATTCGCAAACAGCGCTTTAGAGGAAAAACCATCGCACTTCTCTTCGAGAAGCGTTCTACCAGAACGCGCTGCGCATTCGAGACATCCTTCGGTGAAGAGGGTGGCTATCCTGTTTTCCTTTCGAATCAGGATATCCAGCTCGGTGCGAAGGAGTCGATTGAAGACACCGCACGTGTGCTCGGCCGCATGTTCGACGCCATAGAGTTCCGGGGCTACAAGCAGGAATATGTCGAAATCCTCGCGAAATATTCTGGTGTTCCGGTTTATAACGGCCTCACGGATATGTATCATCCCACTCAGGCGCTCGCTGATGTGCTCACCATCGAGGAGAATTTCGGCAACTGCAAGGGTAAACACCTCTGCTTCGTAGGCGACGGCCGCAACAATGTTGCACGCTCGCTCATGGTCATCAGCGCAAAACTCGGCATGCATTTCACCATCGTTTCTCCGAAATCACTCTGGCCCGATAATGAGCTCAAGAAGCTCTGCGATAGCTTTGCAAAGGAATCGGGCAGCATTCTCTCTATCACGGATGACATAGGCGAGGGCGTAAAAGGTGCCGACGCCGTTTACACCGATGTGTGGGTCTCTATGGGCGAAGAGGCGCTCAAGGCCGAACGCGTAGCGCTCCTTTCACCTTACCAAGTCAATGCCGAACTCATGGCGAAGACCGGCAACCACAAATGTATTTTTCTCCACTGTCTACCAGCGGTGAAGGGCGAGGAAGTCACCTACGATGTCATCGAAGGTGAGCAGTCGAGGGTCTTCGATCAAGCTGAAAATCGCAAACACACGATCAAGGCGATCATGCTTGCGACACTCTGAAAAGAATCGTACACACCATGAAACCAGTACCTAAGCGGTTGCTTGAGTTCATTGAACAGCACGACTGCTTCTACATCCTCGGACACCGTGAACCCGACGGCGATTGCATAGGCTCTCAACTTGCGCTCGCTTCTGCCCTCCAAAAAGCCGGAAAGCGGGTGCATGTGCTGTCCTCTGGGCCCTTTAACCGCATCGAGATTCTTCCTTTCGAATCGCGCTTTAAGAGCGAGGTGCCCGCAGAGCGCGATTTCGAGCGCACAGCCGCACTTGTGCTGGACTGTTCGTCCATGTCGAGAATCGGTGCCATTGCGGAACGAATGCCCGATATCCCCGCTGCGTTCATCGATCACCATGCAACCGCTACCGGCGCTGGTCCCTACGATTGGCTCGACGAATCGGCTTCCGCTGTCTCAGCGATGATTCTCCTTCTTTTAGAAGCAATGGGGCACGTTCCCTCAAAAGAAGAGGCTGAGCTTCTATTTTTTGGCTTGAGCACCGATACAGGGTTTTTTAGACATCTCGACGAACATGGGAGCGAAACCTTTGAAATCGCGGCACGTCTCGTCGATGCTGGGGTTTCTCCCAAACGTATTTATATGGCCATCAATGGCGGACGAACTCTCGCTTCCCGGCGCATGCTCGGCGAACTTCTTCTCAGGATCCATCCCTACTACGAGGGGCGTCTGTTGGTTTCATGGGTTACGATCGACGACCAACAAAAGTATGGTATGTCGAGCAGAGATTCAGATCTGCTCTACCAGCTCATGATGGGTATTGTAGACTGCGAGGTCTGTTTTGTGGTCAAGCAGGAAACCGATGATATGTGCACAGTGGGTCTTCGCTCTCGCGATTCGATCAATGTGGCGAAGATAGCCGAAAAATTTGGAGGCGGCGGGCACATACTGGCAGCGGGGCTCTCGATACATGGAAATGTCGATGGCGTTGTTCACACACTTGTCGAGGCCTTCGCGTCGGTGTTCGACAATGAAGAAAATGGGAAATGACGCGAGGCCTCACTGATCATTTTTTTGAAAAACTCACTCACGCCGAGGGGCTGCTACACTCACGGAAAGAATTCGACTGTTCGCTCTGGAAAAATCCTTCTATCGCAGAGTGCTCGCTTTCTCTAACGCATATATTTTTTCCATGGTCGCGCGCTCATTATAAATTTCTTTGTGTGGCCATGGATCTCCTTTGCGAGACTGAGTTTTTCTCATCGCTCGCACAAAACTTGTTCGCACAGGTACGTCCCAGAATCGAAAATTCATAAAATCATTCAAAAATTCAATAAATATAAATGTATATAGATTAATTACATAATTTATTTTTTCTAATCATGCCTCCATTCCTGAATACGATTGGCATATTTCTTGCATTACATCTTCGCGGAGGCACCACATGGAATCAAACGCGTATATCGAGCTGGTTCGCCACATGTATGCACATCCGCGGCTGTACGGCTTTTTCGACAGTGACGAAATTTCTGAGGCTTTGAGTCAATTCCGAACACGAATTCAATCGATCCTAGATCGTGCTGAGAAGGAGAGCCGCACGCGCGATGCATACCTTCTCAGCAGTATGAGGTTTGTCGCAAAGAGTGTGCACCGTCAGAATTTTACGTTCTCACTGTGCGAGAACGCCTATATATACTCTCATTTTTTTGAGGAATTCGCGATGGAAGCACCGAAAGAACTCAGTGCGGAAGAGCGAGTGGATCGTAGCGAAGCAACCGCGGTGATCCCGATCAGCTTTTCGCCTCAAACCTTCGTACGGCGCCTTTCACCCGATCGGAAACGGCTTCTCTATCTTATTCTCAAGTGCGCGTGGGATGTCGACGAGGAACTACTGAAAAAGTGCTGCGTCGCACTCGGTGTGCAAGAGCAGTACCTTTTCTGGCTCGTCGAGCGAGCCAAACGGAGAACCGAGTCCAATATGGCGCAGATCACCGAGATGAATACTCGATTGCACGAGCTATGGATACGCCTGCGAGTGCTCGAACTTCGCCTCGAGTCTTCCCTCATCGAGAGTGAGAAACTCGCGATATGTACAACTATGAAACGTTGCCGACAGCGATACTTGCGGCTTCTTGAGCGGCGGAAGCATCGGAAATCGGTGATATCGAACGAGTGTGTCGCTCAGCTCCTCGAAATTCCAAAAGGAAGCGTCGACTCCGGCCTCTTTTATCTTAAAAAGAACATCGCTGCGGCGCAGACTCTTGCAGAGTATCAAAAATTAGGCTAGACAGGTGGACATGAAATTGCTCGTCGCGACAAACAATTTGCATAAAATTGAAGAGCTGAGGCCGCTTTTCCCGAATCACATGCTGCTCTCGCCCGCGGATGTCGGAATTACCGTGTTCGACCCCGAAGAGACAGGCAAAAGCTTCTTTGAAAACGCGCACATCAAGGCAGAGGCTCTCTTTCGCCTTGCGGGGAAACCCACTCTCGCGGATGATTCAGGACTCTGCGTCGACGCGCTCGGCGGTCGTCCAGGAATTGCTTCGGCGCGTTATGGCTCGAACGGAGGGCAGCTGCTCACCGCCGCGCAGAAAAACGACCTTTTACTTTCGGAGCTCGAGGGTGTTGCCACGAGGAGCTGCGCGTTTGTGTGCTGTCTCGTGCTGCACTACGGCTCCCAGAAATTTCTCTGCGTGCAGGAGACGCTCGAAGGAGAGATCACCTTGAAGCCGAGAGGG
>CAYXOW010000038.1:0-1219 GCA_964466815.1 uncultured Treponema sp. | reverse complement strand
ATCTTCCACAACTCGGAAAGACAGTTGCCGAGCTCGCACCGGAAGAGAAGAATTTCATCTCGCACCGAGGTAAAGCAGCTCAGAAGATGGCAGCCATCATCGACGCGCTGAAGTTCGGTGCATAAAAAAAGCCGCCCCCGTCGTTGGGGCGGCTTTTTTGTCGCGTTTCGCGCTCACTTTCCCTCTGCCTATTTGATACCGTACTTCTTGTTGAAGCGCTCGATGCGCCCTGCGGTGTCGACGAGTTTCTGCTTTCCGGTAAAGAACGGGTGGCAGGCGGAACAAATTTCAACCTGAATATTCTTTACCGTCGAACGGGTCTCGATGACATTGCCACAGGCACAGGTAATCGTTGTGAGTTCGTACTTAGGGTGGATTCCCTTTTTCATCTTCATCCTCCGCGTGCGTCAGGTGGACCTCATGTCTGAAAACCGGCCAAATTGACGGCGTCTAAATATATATATTTTATACTCGGAGAGTCAATAACCCGCGTTATTCCATACCTTGATAGGGGGTGTTCATCGATTTCAGGAATGCGTCGTTCGTCTTGGTCTTCATCATTCGGTCGATGAGCAACTCGATAATCTCGATGTCGTCCATGGGGTTGATGACTTTGCGCAGCACCCAAATCTTCTGGAGTTCCTCTTCGGTGAGGAGAAGTTCCTCCTTGCGCGTGCCAGACTTCTTGATGTTGATCGCGGGGAAGAGCCTGCGGTCGGAGAGGCGCCTGTCGAGGTTGATCTCCATATTGCCCGTGCCTTTGAACTCTTCGAATATGACCTCGTCCATGCGGGAGCCCGTGTCGATGAGGGCCGTGGCGATGATCGTCAAAGAGCCGCCCTGTTCGATGTTGCGCGCGGCGCCGAAGAAGCGTTTGGGTTTGTGGAGCGCGTTGGAGTCGACACCGCCCGACAGTATCTTTCCGGAGGTGGGCACGGTCTGGTTGTAGGCGCGCGCAAGCCTTGTGATCGAGTCGAGGAGAATCACGACATCGCGCTTGTGCTCCACGAGTCGCTTCGCCTTTTCGAGGACCATCTCCGCAACCTGGACGTGCCGAGTCGCCTGCTCGTCGAAGGTGGAAGAAATGACCTCTGCCTGCACCGTGCGCTCCATATCCGTCACCTCTTCCGGACGCTCGTCGATGAGGAGCACGATGAGGTACACGTCGGGGTGATTTGTGGTGATCGCGTTGGCGATCTTCTGGAGGAGGATCGTCTTG
>CAYXOW010000037.1:0-17972 GCA_964466815.1 uncultured Treponema sp. | reverse complement strand
CCGCGATACCGAAGAGATAAAATCCGACATGGACAGACTTCTCGATGAGCTGGAGCGCGCCGAGCCGGCCGAGGGTTGCGAGCGCGTCTACTACGCAGGTCTCAAGGAGCACGAAGCGGAAGCACGTGCCGCGCGCGAGGGTGTCCCCCTCAGCGCAAAAGTCGCGGAGCAACTAAAAACGATCGGCGAGGAGCTGGCTGTCCCATTTCCCGCTGCAGTCTGAGCTGATCCTCGATCGCCGCGCCGATCAGAATCGCGCAACGGTTCGACCGGCGCCGTGTACGATTAACACCGTATTAGAGAATATTTCATGCTCTAAATGGCTTAAAAACAACAACAACGACAAGCGCAAGCAGAGCGAGCCAAATCGCGACGATCGCGATGGCCGCCTTCCAGTTTTTTCTCAGCGTGATGGGCTCGCGCAGAGCTTTCTTCGCAGCTTCATGGATGAGAGCGCGTGGCACGCTCCGCAAGGTGAGCGCAACGAGAAGCGGTACGATGATGAGATCATCGAGCTGGCCGAACACGGGTATGAAGTCGGGAATGAGGTCGATGGGACTCACGAGGTACCCTATCGTGAGCGCGGCGAGAAGCTTGGTTGTAAGCGGAATATGGCCGGAATGCGCGAGGTGGTAGACAACACTGATCCGAAACCGCAGGTGGCGCTGCACATGTGCGGCACTATTTCGAAGGCGCATACGAAAAATCCGACACGACTATCTCGTAGGGCCCAGGCCCGGAAGGCGCCCGCCCTCTGAAGAGCCACAGATTGATGCGAAGCCTCGCGCGCCCTGGATCGGGAATGGTCCCTGAGTAACTCCAGGCTGCGAATGGGGTCGGCGACGCGCCGAGGAAGAGGGCGAACGCCACCGCCTCGCGCTGCCAGCGAAGCTCGAAAGTGTAGGCATCCGCTCTGGGCAACTCGAACGCGTACTGATTTCCCGCGACATCGTAGGGCTGTACGGTGAACCAGGCGTCCGGGCCTGCCGCCTCGCCCCAACGCGAAATTTCGATGTCGATCTCGCGATTGAAGGCTTTGGGATCCTTGTCCCACGTAAAGAATCCGAACACAATGTTCGGGTCGAGTTCCTTCAGCGCGCTCGAAAGCGTGAAACGGTAGGTACCGTAGCCTGCGTCGCGCTTGGCCATCATTTCGGAAGCGGTCCACACATCACCTCGTTTCTGAATGGTGAGGTGTACGCCACCCTGCGCGTCGACCCACACTTGATCGGGCAGATTGCTGAAGGTGTTGGGGCCCGGTTCGACTGGCCCGGCGGTCTGTCTGAGACCCCAAGGGATTCCGCCGAAGGAAATATCGCGAGGGCTTTCGGCAAAGAGTAATACGGGCTTGAAAAAGATGATCAAAATGACAAGACTGACCATGATTGTATTTAGTCTGCTCAGACTTGTGGCAGGAGTCAACATCCTGTATGTCTCAGATAAAGAGAGTATAGTAGAAAAATGAATCAACGAGGACGCCATATTCGTCTGTTCAATAGAATCGCAACGCCGTACCGCTGGTTTTTAGCGAGCCAGACCCGTTCCTACGCACACTGTTTCGAGCTGGGGCGGAGTGCGCTACCTCAGCCGAATGGTAAAAGAGCGCTCGACATCGGCTGCGGAACCGGAGCGTTTACCGCCGCTTTACGCAGCGATGGCTGGGAAGTCGACGGTATCGACGCTGCCGAGAACATGCTTGCGAAGGCGAGTAAAAATGGGTTGCGCTGTACTGTCGTCGACATCCTCGGCGATCATGGTATTCCGGACAAGTCGTACGACCTGGTAACCGCGGCCTATGTGGCGCACGGGATGCCCCTTGAGGATCGCATCAAACTCTACCGAGAGTGTCGGCGAATCAGCAAGGGCACGGTTCTGTTCCACGATTACACGAACGACCATAACCTGCTCATCAGTATCGTCGAATATCTTGAAGGCGGTGATTACTTTAATTTCATCAAGAATGTGCCATCAGAATTCGAAACCTATTTTAAAAGCGTGCATGTCATCCGAGTAGGCTCACATGCCGCATGGTATATTTGCGCGCTGTAAGGAGATTTGAAAATGAATTCCGACAATCGATCGCAGACTTTACGATCCACCATCGCAACCGCACTCTTCCCGGATGGTATTCCTACGCTCTGGTGTCCACCGCTTACGCACTTCGCGCAGGATGGCTCCATCGACGCCGCACGGATTCGCGCGCATCTACGGTACATTCGCCCGTCGGTGCCTACGCTGCTGGTGCCGGGGTCCACGAGCGAAGGCTGGGAATTGAGCCCTGAGCAAGAATCGCGTCTCGTCGACATTGCCTTCGAGTGCGCTACCGAAATGGATTTTTCGATTCTGATCGGTGTACTGCGAACAGGAGTGGACGATGCAGCTCGGGCGGTACAGGCGAGCATTTTGCGCATTTTTGGCAGTGGGCAGCCTGCACCGGCTGACTTCCGCGCGCGACGCATCTGCGGCTTTGCAGTAACAGCCCCGAAGGGTGGCAGCCTGTCGCAGCGCATGATCTACGAGTCGCTCGAGGCAGTGCTTGCGCTCGGTTACCCTACGGCACTCTATCAGCTTCCGCAAATTACAGAGAACGAGATCGCGCCAGAAACGGTCGCCAAGCTCGCGTCGCGCTTCCCCAATCTCTACCTTCTTAAAGACACGAGCGGCGGCGACCGTGTGGTGAACTCGAAGCTCGATTTCGGTGGCGTGTTTTTCGTGCGCGGCGCTGAGGGAAACTACGCGAAGTGGTATAAACCGGTTGGGGGCGCGTACGACGGCTTCCTCCTCAGCTCGGCAAACTGTTTCCCGTCGCAGCTCCGCAGTGTCCTTGATCTTTTGGAGGCTGGGCGCGTTGATGAGGCAGAGGAACTTTCCGCTCGTGTTTCGAGAGTGGTGCTCTCGACACTTGAGGTCGCGAGATCGCTTTCTTTCGGCAACCAGTTCACCAATGCGGCCAAAGCGATCGATCACTTTATGGCCTTCGGACCGGATGCTGACCTCGACGCGTCGATCCGCCTTGTGAGCGGCTCCACGATTCCGCGTTTGCTGCTCGAAAGCGCGCGCGAGGCGCTCAGCCGTGAGCGCCTTATGCCACGCGCTGGATACTTGCACAATGGAGCACTGAAATGAAACAATTTTGTATTGCAATCATCAATGGGCCAAACCTCAATCTGCTAGGTACGAGAGAGAAGGGTATCTATGGGGAGAGAAGTCTTGAATCGATCAATGCGGATATCGCCCGCGAGGCGGCCGAACTTGGAATTGCGGTTTCTTTCTATCAATCGAACTCGGAAGGTGGGATTATCGAGTACATCCACGCTTGCCGCGGCGCGTGCGATGGCATTGTGATAAATGCAGGTGCCTACACACACTACTCGATTGCGATTCGCGACGCCATTGCCGCAGTGAGCTTGCCCACCGTAGAGGTACATCT
This sequence comes from uncultured Treponema sp., assembly GCA_964466815.1. Taxonomy (GTDB): domain Bacteria; phylum Spirochaetota; class Spirochaetia; order Treponematales; family Rectinemataceae; genus Rectinema. The sequence goes on along the minus strand of CAYXOW010000037.1, from coordinate 14,542 downwards.
CTCCAACATCCATGCTCGCGAGGAATTTCGCCGCACTTCGGTGATCGCGGAGGTATGTATCGGTCAGATCAGTGGGTTCGGAGCAGATAGCTACATACTCGCCCTGCAGGCGCTTGTGCGGATTTTCGGCAAGTAAAAGGAAGAGGCTCAGGGCGCGGCAAATCCGCGATTTTTGTGAGATGGTCTATGCTATATCACATCCTGAACGCTATTCCTGCTTCCACGCTTAGCATGTTGAGCGTGCGGTTGCTGATGGTGTCGACAGGGCTTGCGCCATTGCTGACAAAGGGGAAGTAGTATCCCATCAGATAGCGACCACGCACCCACAGCCAGAAATCTTTCGCCACCATGCCGTAGACCGATGCCTCCGGTCCCACAATGCCTCCCATCGTTGTATAGGTATTGTTTGCATGGCTGTCGTCCGTGACATCGATGAGGCTGAGGCCAAGCCGCGCACCCAGGTTGAGCCGCGCTACTTTAGCGAGATCGAGCGAATAGCCGAGCATCGCCATATCGTTCATCTGAAGGCGCATGCCCTGATTATTCACGGTGATGAAGAATTCGAGTTCGAGGCCCGAGAGGAACGATGAGCCGCCAGCAGTGGGTGTCTCGATGCCCAGGCTGAAGTTGACGGGGCTATTCCATGGAGTGAGATAACTCGCGAGAGGGCCTGAGAGGGTAGGGTAGCTGTAGCCGATAAAGAAGAGACTGTTGCCTTTCTGGGGCGTAGCGTGCGATTCGTTTGGAGCGGCAGCCTGTCCCGGCGCCTGCCCGGTGCCCTGGGCCTGTCCCTGGCCCTGCGCTTGCTGCTGGGCGAGCTGCTGCTCGGTGACCCACGCGGGAGTGACGGTTTTCGGGTCGGCACCGTCGGCGAACATGAAAAAAGCGGCTCCAAAAAGAAAGCAGGCGACCATTTCGGCGGTTAAGAATGATCTGCGGTTCATTTCGCGCCTCCCTTTTGGTCGATCGGTAGTGTATAGGTGATCGGCACGAAAATTTCGATATATTTACCGCCTTCGACTTTGTAGCTTCGCCGTACGCCGTCGATCTTGAGCTGTGTCGCGCCAGAAGCCGCGGCCGCTTCGATCGCTGCGAAAAGTTCGGCGCCTGTGTGAATTGGCGCGCCGCCAACTGCAGTGATGATATCCTGCGGCGAGAAGCCGGCTTTCTCGGCGGGACTCTCGCGGAAAATCCAGAGTACGATCACGCCGGCATCTTTCAACATTCCCGCTGCCTGCGCCTGAGCGTCGGTGAGCGCGCCGAGCGCCGCCCCGAAGCGCATATTGGGCATATTGAGGGGCGCGTTGCGTGCTTTGGCGAGCGCGATAAAAGCTTTGCCGAGGCGCTCCGCAGCATCGCGCGTCGGAGTCCGGAGCGAAGATTGATTGTTGCCCGTCAAGTACACAATTATGCCCCATTTGTACTCAAGGTTGAGCTTCGGATAGTGCTCAAGAAGAATCGAGGTCACCTGATCGAAGGGGATGATGAGGCTTGCGCTTTTTACGAAGTTGTTCTCGGTCCACTGCCATTTGGCCCTGAGGCCATAGGGGTCGACATCGAGCGACGAGATGGCAATACCCGCGCTGTAATCGACGAACGAATTTTGAAGATTTTTAATGACACCCACAGCTTCCGCTTCCGAAAGCGTCGACGCAAAATCGGTGAGGTAGGTTTCATCGGTGTATATTTTTGGCCAAATGTCGGTTTTGGGGGGTGATGAGACGGGCTGAGCACCAGGAGTACTGCTCGCCGGCGCAGTGACGGTAGGCGCGCTCGCGCATCCCACAATCAGCAGAACGACACTCACCGCAAGCACATATTTTAGTACGCGCATGGACTACCTCCCTGAAAGGCTGTACATCACGATGATGGTCCTCACATGTCCAGTTGTCAACCTCGATATTTATTTTTTCTCTAACTGGATAGGTAAAAAACTCCTTGTTGCGCTCAATGCATCTGACTATACTTTCATGTTTGGAGGCATGCAATGAAAAAAGCCAACAGAAATATCTTCTTGCTCGCTGCCGCGACCATTATGGCCTTTGTGTTGCCAATGATGGCGTTCGCGGCTGACAATGCGCAGACGCTGATGGGCACCGTGGTCGAGGTGCAGAAGTACGGCAACCTGACGATGGATCTCAAGCCCAAAGCGCTCTACGACGCTGGATTCGCGCTCGGCGACATGCTCACCGTCACGGTCGGATCGAATGTCCTGTCCATTCCCTTCTGCACATCCTACAGCGACGTCGACACGGGCAGCCTCGTGGTCCGCGACGATAAGGCGAACAACCTTCTCGTTGTCGCCATCAATATGGGCAACTTCGCTAAGACTTACAATGTCAAAGTTGGCGACACCGTGACCTTTGCCCTCAAGGAGAAGGCCGCCTACCTTTCCGAGTATCTGATGTGCCAACTCAAGCGCACGAACAACCGCGCCGACTATGCGACCGACTCCATCTTCGCGAACTTCCGCAGCATCGCGACGACAGGGATCGCTCCCGGAGTTGTGTACCGCAGCAGCAACCCGATCAATAACGAAATCGGCCGCGCCGCCTACGCGGACGCGCTCGCCAAGGCGGTCGGAATCAAGACGGTGCTCAACCTCTCCGATTCCGCTAAAGACATCGCCGGCTATCTCGCCGCGCCCGGCTTCAAATCGAACTACTACAAATCCCTCTACGACGCGGGCAGTGTGGTGCCGCTCAATATGGGCGTCGACCTCATGGCGCCTGAGTTTGGTCAAAAGCTCGCCGAGGGCGTGCGCTTTCTCATCGCCCACGATGGTCCTTTCCTCCTGCACTGCACCGAGGGTAAGGACCGCGCCGGCTTTGTAAGCGCCGTGTTCGAGGCCCTCATGGGCGCCAAGCTCAACGAGATTGTAGCCGACTACATGATGAGCTACGAGAATTACTACGGCGTGAAAAAGGGCACCGATCAGTACAACGCCATCGCCAACAGCAACATCGTGGCTTCGATGACCACGGTGGTCTGCGGACTACCAAAGGGCACCGACATCTCCGGCGTGCCGCTCGCGAAGTTCGCCGAATGGTACCTCCAGAGCGTCGGCCTCACCGAAAATGAAATCTCCGCCCTCAAGGCGAAGCTCTCGGCCGCGCCGACCTTCGCCACCCCGAACGTCAAGGGCACCGTGACCCAGATCGAGAAGTACGGCCACGCCGTCTCCGACATCACCATCGATGCCTTCAACGCCCTCGGCTTTAAGCTCGGCGACATGGTCACCGTCGTCTTCAATAATGGCTTTGTGCTTCAGGCCCCCTATCTCGACGGCTACCTCGTCAATGCGGGCGACCCGCTCGTTCGCGCCTATCCGGGCCAGACCAACATCGCTGTCTGCGTGAATTACGGCAAGCTCAACCAGATCGCCCAGATCGATGTGGGCAGCACCTTCACGATCATAATGAGCGCCCCCGGCGGCTACCTCACGCAGTATGAGATCCGCAAGCTCGTCCGCACCAACAATCGCGCCGACTACGCTTCGGACGAGGTGTTCGCGAACTTCCGCGGCATCGAGATGGGAACTATCGCGAAGGGCGTGCTCTACCGCAGCTCGAGCCCGATCGACAACCAGCTCGGCCGAGCGGCCTATGCCGACTACCTCGCCAAGAACGCGCACATCGCCACGGTGGTCAATCTTTCCGACTCGGCCGACAACATGAAGACCGACCTTGCCGCAAAAGACTTCAATTCGCCGTACTACGCCGAACTCGCCGAGAAGGGGCAAGTCATATTCCTCAACATGAGCCTCGCCTACTCGAGCGACGAGTTCAGGGCGAACGTGATCAAGGGACTCAACTTCATGGCCGAGCACGATGGTCCCTACCTCTTCCACTGCACCGAGGGCAAGGACCGCACCGGCTTCTTCGCGGCGCTCATCGAGGCGCTGATGGGCGCCACCAAGGATCAGATCGTCGCCGACTACATGCAGAGCTACATCAACTACTACAAGGTCGAGCCGAATACCGACAAGTACAACCTCATCTCTCAGGACGTACTGAGCATGCTCAGGGTGATCACCGGCGCGGCCGATCTCGACAAAGCCGACCTCGCAGCCGGCGCGCGCAATTACCTGCTCGCAGGCGGAATGAAAGCGGAACAAATCGACGCGCTCATGAACAAGCTCTCGTCGCCGGCCGCGGTTTCCGGAGCCAGCGAGTCGAGAGCGATGCCCTTCGGTACCATTGAGTTCAGCTGGACTCAGGCGCCTGTCGTCGACGTTGTGTCGTAATCGCTAGGCTAAGGTGCTGCGCGCCTGGTGCGTAGCGCCTGTGCAGCGTCGCTTAAAAAAAACGAGGGCCGCTCCGACCGGGCGGCCCTTTTTGTTTGCCTGGAAAACTGCTCACCGCTGCGCTTTTACCTCGACTGTGGCGTCTCAGTTTTTTGCGCTGAGCAATTTTTTCGTCTTGAAGAAGAATGGCAGCGCAATCGCCTGGGCAACCATCGAGAGCAGCACGAGAGCCACGAGCGATCTGTCGTAGAGAATGCCCATCAGCCACGAGCCCACGAACCAGAACGCTCCGAACCCAGTATTAAAGAGCCCGATCGCCGTCCCTCGGCTGTTTTTCGACACGATCGTCGTGACCGCCGATTTCAGGATCGATTCCTGCGCGCCCATGCCGATACCCCAGAGCAGCACGCCCACAACCGCCATCGCCGGCGTGTGGCCAAGAAACACGAAAGGTGCGAAGAAGAGCGCGATTCCCGACGATATGATGATCGCCGTCATGCCTCGTTTATCGTACATTTGGCCGAAGAAAAGGGCGGAGACTGCGTCGATGCCCATAGCCACCGAGTAGAGGAGCGGCACCACATTGTCGGCGACGATCTTTGTCTTCGTGAGGTGATAGCCCATGAGCGAAAAATCCGCGAATCCGAATGCTAAAAATCCTATTCCCACGAAATAGTACCAGTATGCGCTTTTAAGACCATTGTGTGTCGAAGCGGGTTTTTCCGTTTCGAACTCGTGGGGGCGCGGGTACTTTTTTCGTGCGATAAGAAGCACGGTGAGAGCGATTGCGGCTGGAATCAGGAGCAGCGCAAACCCAAGCGAGTACCCAGCGAGGTTGTCTTTTCCGCCCTTCACAGTGAGCACGATGAAGAGCATGAGCGGGCCGGAGAAGGCGCCGATCTGATCGAGCACTTCCTGGAGCGCGAAGCCCTTGCCCGCGCCGACTTCCGCGGCGGCGAACGACGCCAGTGTCGTCTTTGCAGGGCTACGAATAGCTTTTCCGAAACGCTCCAGCACGATGAGTCCGCACGCGTACACCCACCCCAGCCCGGGAGCGAGCGCCAGTGCAGGGATCGCCACGAGATTGATCGCATAACCGATAATCGTGATTACCCAGTATTGCTTTGTCTTGTCGCTGATGTAGCCCGTCACGAGTCTGAGCGCATAGCCGATAAACTCCCCGAGTCCCGATACAAAACCCACTGCGGAGGCGGAAGCCCCGAGTAGGAGCAGGTACGGCCCGAGAATGCTGCGCGCGCCCTCGTAGGTCAAATCCGAAAAAAGACTGACGATGCCGAGCAGGGCAATAAAAGAGTAGGCGGCCTTTTTCTTGTTATCCATGAAAAATTCCTTTCGCGGAGCACTGTAATGGTATTTACGCTTCGACGCGATTATATCGTGTCCGGCGATTGCTATATAGGCCTTTTCTGACGAAGTCTATATTTATTCACAAATCAGCTATCGAGGAGATACTATTGGACATGATGATGATAACGATGTGCACCCCGATCAGTTAAAAATCGTATTCTTTGCGTAGCCATATTTTTGAATAATCCTATTCAGCGCGATCCGACAGACTGTAGCCTCGTTGAGGATGGTCAAGAGATCCCGCTTCTCTGTGAGCGCCCTTTCTTGCCTTCTCATCCTGCATTCTCCCTCTTTCAAGTTCACTTCAAATTAAAATAAAAGTCGATGGATTGATATTGTGGGAAAGAATGAGTTGAAATAATGTTCTATGGGGACAATCTGTGTCCCACGGCAGCGTATATGATCAAAAATAAAAAAACTGAGGGTGGAGGCCTCCATGAGCCAGACTGAGCGCATCTTTTTTATCGACCGAATGATCCGGGAGCATGGAGGCATTGCCACCGCGCAGATCGCCGATTACTTCGAAGTGAGCCCACGCCAAGCCAAACGCGACATCGAGTACATGCGCGACAGGCTGGACGCGCCGATCGTCTGGTCGCAGAGCCGCAGCCGCTATGAGTACTCCGAGCCATGGGACGGCTTGCGCTTCGCCGACGAGACGTCCTTTTTGGCCTTTGCTTTTCTCAAGGCCATCCTTAGTCATTACAGCTATGTGCCCGTAGTATCCGAAGAGACCATCGAAATGCTCAAGTCGAAAATCGGTGGCCGATATTCCGCAATCGCCGACAAAGTGCGCTACGAACTCCCCGACATGGAACGCATCGACGGCGACATCGCCTTCGCGCTGTGCCAGGCGCTTCTCGCCGAAGGTGCCCTCGACATCTCCTACACCGACGCGCGAGGCGAACCCAGCGAGCGGCGCATCGTGCCGCTTCGCCTCGTCAACTATGGAGGCAAGTAGTACTGCATCGCCCTCGATTCCAAATCGCGCGAATTGCGCACCTTTGCCGTCACGAGAATGGAAGAACCTAAACAGGCGCCATTGCCGGAATTCCCCCTTCCCAGCGGCGACGAAATTGAGCGCTACCTCTTCTCTTCTTACGGTATCTTTAAGGGCGAGAGCCTCGGCACCGCGACCCTCCGCTTCTACGGCGGCGCTGCGCGTGCCATTCGCACCCAGCTCTGGCACAAAGATCAACAGATCAGCCCCGCGAACATCCCCTCCGACCCAGATGCCATCGACCTCTCTCTTCCCGCCCACGACTGGACTGAGCTCCTGGGCCGCGCACTCCGCTGCGGCGCAAGCTGCGAAGTACTCGCCCCACCCGAGTTTCGCGCGCGCTGGAGAGACGAGATAAAAAAGATGGGGGAGATGGCGAAATGCGAGATCAACTAAAATTTCGATTTTAGTACATACGCCAGGGACATTCTGTGTCCCATCTTCTGATGTATCATCAGCAAAAGGAGGAATATATGAAACGTTTTCTTATGACAACGATGCTTGTGTTCGCGACGATCATGGTTTACCCGCAGGCAGTGGACCAGTATCAGAACCTCGTCGCCGCCTTGCGTCAAGCTGCCTTGGAGCCCGACGATGCCCAGAGGCTCGCGAGGTACGACGCCATCATCCGCGAATTCAAGATCTCGGAAGCACCCGCACAGCTCAATGTCAGCGGGCTTCAAGAACCTTCCAAGTGGGTGTTCGATCAAAAAACGGACCCCTTGACCGATAAAAGACAATATTTTTTCATTTTGAAAGCAGAAAGCGGCACAAACGCCTATGGAGATCTGCCCTCCCTCATCGTCCGATTCGACGGAAAAGATACAGAAGTCTATATCAGCTGGAAAACCTACCTTGGAAACGATACCGACGACTACAAAAATAAAAGCAAATTCATCACCCTCAGAATCGATGCCGATGAACCCTCAACCGAACTATGGGATAACTCTACTGACGATAGAGCCTCGTTTTATCCGTGGAACAAAGCAATCGACCTCGTGCGGCGCATAGGCAATAGACAAAAACTCGTCGCCCGTTGCACCCCGTACGGCGCCAATCCCATTACCGCAATCTTCGACATCCGTGGCCTCAAGTCGCTCTCGATGCCGTATAACGACACATTAGGGTGGTGGAAGTAAGGGGGAAGCAAATTCGAGATTCTTTTTTTGTTGAATTCGCTCTTGCTTGGGAATAGGAAGGTGATATACTGAAATCAATTTATATAAAATATAAGGATAAATCATGTACAATAATGAATTTATTGTCATGTATAATCAAATTACATCCTCGATAGAGACCCTATGAATAACGTGGAACCAATTGTCCACGTCCGAAAACGTGATGACGGCTCATGGGCAGAACCACAACTTCTCATTGATCATTTGGAGGGGTGAAGAACATCGCATTAATTTTGGTTTCGCTTGTTGATAATGATGTGAAGCAATTAGCTTCAACTTTCATTTTGAAATATATGGAGATTAAATATTATGCCCGAACATCAATTATTCAATTATCAATATAAAGACGGTAATTTAATTGCTCATAGGCGGGAGTCAGATGGAGCTGAACAAACTCTTTTAGAACATCTCTATGAAGCTTCTAGGTTAGCTGAAAATTTTGCATCAAAGATAGGATTGCCAGGTATTGGGGCGATCCTTGGATTAATTCATGATTTTGGCAAAGCAAGCGATAAATATCAGGGATATTTACGGTCCCAAGAGGGCTTAATCAATCCTGATGAGGATGGCTATGTTGATGCCCATCGAGGTGAAATTGACCATTCAACCGCTGGTGCCCAATTAGTTTATGAAAAGCTTTTGGATTCTGATAATCAAAAAATAATTTTAAATCAACTTTTAGCGCTTGCTTTGGTCTCACATCATTCTGGTTTAATTGACTGTCTGACACCAGACGGAAGAAATAATTTTCTGTGCCGTATGCAAAAACCCGATGATGATACTCATTTTTGTGAAGCCAAAAGAAAGCTTCCACAAATTGAGAAACAACTGGATAGCTTACTTTCTAATGCTCTTGAAAAGGACCTTTGGGAAAAAATTAACATGATGCCTGAAGGAGAGAGAGAATCTAGTGCTACTCTGTCCTTTAAGCATGGTTTACTAGCGCGCTTTCTGCTGAGTTGCCTGCTGGAAGCCGACCGCTTGAACACCGCCGATTTCGAGTATCCGGAAAACGAAGCAGTTCGAAATTATGGCAATTACATCCCTTGGGATACGCTGATCGAGCGCCTGGAGGCAAAGTATATCGAATATGCACAAAAAACATCCCAATTACCGCCAGGTCGGGAACTGGAGGTTAACCAACTGCGAGCGCAAGTGGCGCAAGCTTGCCTGGATGCGGCGGAAAAGCCCAAGGGGATATACCAGTTGACGGTTCCGACGGGAGGCGGAAAGACAGAGGCGAGTCTGCGCTTTGCTTTGCATCACGCTCGAGCGCACGGGATGGAACGAGTCTTCTACATCGTCCCATATACCACCATCATTGACCAGAATGCCAACAAATTGCGCGGCATTCTGGAAAAGGAGGACGAGCGTGGCAAGGTGGTTCTCGAACATCACTCCAACTTTGTGCCGAGCGATGATACACGCAAGCGTCATAACCTGCTGGCGGAAAACTGGGATGTGCCAATTGTGTTCACCACACAGGTTCAATTTTTAGAGGCGCTATTCGGCTACGGAACGCGTGACGCCCGCCGAATGCACCAACTGGCGAACTCGGTCATCATCTTCGATGAAGTGCAAACCATCCCCGTAAGGATAACGCACATGTTTACCACTGCCCTGCGCTTCTTGACCCATGACTGCGGTTCGACGGTGGTCCTTTGTACGGCAACCCAACCGCCGCTGGATAAATTGCCGAATGAGTATCGCAAACTGACCATCGAGCCAGAATATAAGATCATCAAGGATGAGGCAGCATTGTTCAAACAGCTGAAGCGTGTCGAAGTGCATGACGAGCGCAAGCCAGGCGGATTAACCAATACCGAGGTTGCCGATTTGACGGAACGCGCCTTGCAGGAAAAAGGCAGTGTGTTGATTGTGGTCAATACGCGCCCATCGGCTTTGGCTTTGTATCAGGAAATCAAGGGTAGAAATTTGGGCGTGCCGCTTTATCACTTAAGCACCAACATGTGTCCCGCGCACCGCATGGCAGTTTTAGAACGGTGTATCAAACCTAAATTAAAAGTCAAAGAGCCTGTGATTTGTGTCAGCACACAACTCATCGAAGCGGGCGTGGATATTGACTTCGGCGCGGTCATCCGCGCATTGGCGGGGCTGGATTCGATTGCCCAAGCCGCAGGACGATGCAACCGCGAAGGCAAACGCGAGGACGGCGGGAGCGTGTGGGTGGTTAACGTCAAAAATGAAAATTTATCCCCGTTACCCGATATTGAAATTGGAAGAACGCAAGCCGACACAGTGCTTAATTGGTTCAAGAAAAATCCTACAAGTTTTGATGAAGATGCGCTTGGGCTAAAAACAGTCGGAAAATACTATTCTCTTTATTTCAAGCGACAAGAGAGCGAACTCAATTATCCTGTTGGAGTGAAAGATGGCATAGACCATGACGATAATCTGTTCAATCTTTTATCACGCAACGCACATGCCTACAAAGGTCAGGTTGACGAGCGAAGCCTGAGACAATCGTTTATGACTGCTTCTAAAATATTCCGCGTGATTGATTCGCCGACAATTGGCGTGATTGTGCCTTATGGCGAAGGCAAGGAAATCATCACAGCCTTATGCGGCGACATTGACATTCATCAAAAATGCGAGTTATTGAAATGCGCTCAAAGATATTCGGTGCAGTTATATCTTGGACGAAACGGAGAATTTGAAACCCTTAAAGAGAAAGGAGCGATTCACCCAATTAGAAAAGACAAAGATGGAAAGGATGAAGAAATTTACTATCTGGTTTCAGAGCATTACAGTGAAGAATTTGGCTGGAGCAAAGAACCAATAAGCAATCAAGAATTGCTTTGCGTTTAAGGAGGCATAATGAGAAACAGCGTTGAATTTAAAGTATATGGCAAATACGCCCTGTTCACCGACCCAATCACCAAGATAGGAGGCGAGAAATATTCATATCAAATTCCCACCTACGAAGCGCTTAAGGGAATTTTAAGTTCGGTGTACTGGAAGCCGACATTCATCTGGTACATTGACCAGATGCGCGTGATGAAACGTATCCGAATGCAGCCGCGCGGCGTGAAACCTGTTCGTTATGCAAACAAAGATGGCGGTAACGAAATTTCAATCTACACATATCTTGTAGATGTTGAGTATCAGGTTCTGGCGTATTTCGACTGGAATCCACACAGGGAAGACTTGAAGGATGACCAGAACGAAAACAAACATCACAACGTCGCCAAGCGGATGATTAAATGCGGCGGCAGACGGGACGTCTTTCTCGGCGCGCGAGAGTGTCAGGGATACGTCGAGCCATGCACGTTTGGCGAAGGTAAAAGCGAGTATGATAATTCTGCCGTCATTTATTTCGATTTGATGTTTCATGGGTTCAACTATCCCGATGAAACGGGAAACGACCAAATCCAGGCGCGCTTCTGGCGCCCACGAATGGAAAACGGGATTGTGAAATTCCCTCATCCGAAGGATTGTGACCCAAAACTGATTCGGAATGTCAGAACATACGCGGCTCGACCGCCAAAGTCAATCGGGTTGAAAGAGCCGAGCTTACTGGAGCCATGCGAGGAGGTCTTAAATGAGTTGGATGCAAAAGCTCTGCGACACTTACAACCAATGTCTAGATTGGGTAGGCAAGTATGACGTAAAGAGCGGAAAACGTCCGCTTGCGCCTGTGTGTCATATCACAATAAACGCTCATGTCGAAGTGACGCTGGATGAAGATGGGAACATCCAAAACGCTCGCCCAATTACGAACCAAAACGACATGACTACAATTGTTCCTACGACGGAGGATTCCGCCAGCAAGACAAGTGGCATAGCCCCCCACCCGTTGATAGACAAATTGCAATATGTGGCAGGCGATTTCATCGAGTGCGGTGGAAAATTACCAAAATCCTATCAAAGTGAAGGGGAGAAAAAGAAAGACCCGAAGAATATTCACGAGGCTTACTGCAATGAACTGAAAGCATGGTGCAACTCTGAATTTTCTCATCTCAAAGCGCGCGCCGTACTGAAATACATCGAAAAGGGAACGTTGGTCAAAGACCTTGATCGATTTGGCATTTTGCATTTGGGAGCGGACGGCAAATTCCTTGCAAAGAAGGACGTGAAAAGGCAAAAAGATGACCAAGATATTTTCGCTGTACCTGGTATTACCGACCAGCAAGATGCCGTTGTTCGCTGGCGCGTCGAGATAGATGGTGAAACAGAGATGGACACCTGGCGCGATGAAACTCTATGGAAAAGTTGGCAGGATTACTATCTCAGCAAGAGGAAGGCAGAAAGCCGCGCTTTTTGTTATGTTACGGGCGAAGAAGCCATCCTGACGAATAAACATCCAAAATATATCCGCAGGAAAGGAGACAGCCCAAAACTTATTTCGTCTAATGACGAAAAGGGGTTTACTTTTCGTGGGCGCTTCCACACAGCCGATGAGGCGTGCTTGGTAGGCTTGGAAGCATCACAAAAAGCACACAATGCACTGGCATGGCTGATTGACCGACAAGGCAAAGTGTTTGAGGAGCAAGACGGCAAGAAAAAAGTGCCAAGTTTGACTGTTCTGGCATGGGAGGCGTCCGCTCAAAAGGAAATTCCACAGCCATTCCAAAATACTACTGAGTTTGTCGTAGACGAGGATGCGCTCGATGAAGAACCAGAAAAACCTGTCGTTGGTCAGGACTTTGCCACGCGTCTTACCAAAATGATGCTTGGCTATAAAGCCAGCCTGAAAGAATCAAAAGGGATTTCCATCATCGCGCTCGATTCGCTATCTCAAGGGCGAATGGCAGTCACCTACTATCAAGAGTTTGAGCCAGAAGTCTATCTCGAAAACATCGAGAAATGGCATAGGGAATGCGCCTGGGAACACTTTTATTTAGATGAATACCTAAAGAAAAGAACTTTTGCTCCGGCATTGCTTGAAATTGCAGAAACAATTAACGGCAAGAGGGCTGGCGCGAAAATAAAACACCACACAGTTAGCCGGTTACTTCCTTGTGTTGTGGAAGGACGTTCCCTGCCGCGCGATGTTGTCGAGGCAGCTGTGCGTCAGGCATCGAAACGAATGGGATTGCATGACCCCGATGACAGGAAATATCGTGGAGATGACGAATACACTTGGCGAAAAACTCTTACGATCGCTTGCGCGTTAGTCAAGAAGTCCATGCTTGAAAATAGTAAAATTCTAAAGGGAAAGGAGGATGATATGTCACTCGACTTAACCAACACCAATCGAGATTATCTTTATGGCAGATTGCTGGCGATAGCTGACCATTTGGAAGCCAAAGCGTTGCGCGACGAGCAAGGGCAACAAAAACGTCCTACAAACGCCGCTCGCATGATGCAGCAATTCTCGCAACGCCCTTACCGGACGTGGAAGCAAATTCATGATGCGCTGCCACCTTACTTCTGGAAGTTGAAAAGCAGCACAAGCAATTGGTACAAAGACGAAATTGCCGATGTCTGCTGCAAGTTCGTGCCTGAAGAGTTCAAGTCTGATGACCCGCTCACAGGGGAATATCTGCTTGGATACTACTGTCAGTGGCAAGAATTACGAAAATTCATAAAAGATACTGATAAACCTAACAGCGAAGATCTCGAAAGAGAAATTGCTGATGATATCAGCGACGATGCCGACGATGATGAATCCGAAGAGTAGAAATCTTAAGCTTTCAGACCTTAATATTAAAGGAGATAAACTATGGACCCACTATCAAAGAAAATTGACTTTGCCGTGATTGTGACCGTTAAGCACGCAAACCCCAACGGGGATCCGCTTACTGGAAATCGACCGCGCGTTACTTATGAAGGATTGGGCGAAATCTCAGATGTTGCCATCAAGCGCAAAATTCGCAACCGCCTGATGCAAATGGGCAAGAAGATCTTCGTTCAATCAGACGACAATCGGGAAGAAGGCGACCCGTATCGCAGTTTACTTGCCCGTGCCAGTAAAGAAATTAAGGCTGACCCTAAAAATGAAGATGAAAAATATCGAAAAGAAGTCTGTGAAAAATGGATTGATGTTCGCGCGTTCGGTCAAGTCTTTCCAATTAAGGGTGAATCAAAAGGGCAAGGCGCTTCCATCGGCATTCGCGGTCCCGTTTCGATTCATAGCGCTTTTTCGGTCACTAAGGTCGAAAACCGAATGACCAGTATTCAGATTACCAAGAGTGTTAGCACCGAAGGCGATGGCACAAAACGCGGCTCCGACACCATGGGTATGAAGCATCGCGTGGATCACGGCGTGTATGTCTTCTACGGCAGCATGAATCCACAACTGGCGAGCAAGACTGGATTTTCTGATGAGGACGCGCAAGCTATCAAGGAGGCTCTGCGAACCCTGTTCGTCAATGACGCTTCGTCAGCCCGCCCCGAAGGAAGCATGACGGTGCATAAGGTTTATTGGTGGGAACATAACTCAAAGAATGGGCAGTATTCTTCAGCCAAAGTACATCGACTACTTAACGTTAAAGTTAAAAATGGTCTTGATGAACCTAAAAACATTGATGATTACCAGATCGAGCTGGGTGAGCTTCCCGGATTAAAATGTGAAATCATTGAAGGAGAATGATTTGGCAGTTTCGTCTCCATACTACTAGCGGCTTAATGATTGAGCGACCGATCCGTTAAAGCCTGCGAGAGATTTTTCGGATTACAGAGTAACTCCTGATGGCAATGAGCTAGGCGGTTTCAAGACGGTAGTAGCTGTGGAATGATTTTTCTGTTGGGGGCGCATAAAGGAGAATCTTGACCGCCAACTCTCTT
>CAYXOW010000036.1:16973-17996 GCA_964466815.1 uncultured Treponema sp. | reverse complement strand
AGCCACGCGACAGAACACTGCCTCAAAAGAAAACCGCGCTTAGCCTCATGGAACCACCATCGCTTAAAGGCATTATCGTGGGGACCCGTCCCGATTGCTTCGATGCTACAAAGGCTGCCCTTCTCGCGGAATATGCCCAGCGCGGCCTTGAAGTTTGGGTCGAATTTGGTCTGCAGTCTTCAAATGAAGAAACACTGTCGTTTATTATGCGACACCACGATGTGCCTTCTTATCTCACCGCAATGGAAATCGCACGCCGCGCTGGGCTTAGGCGGACCACACACCTCATGCTCGGCCTGCCGGGAGAATCGGGCGAGATGATGATCGAGAGTGCCCGTGTTGCAGCGAGCACCGGAACCGAAGGTGTCAAATTTCACGATTTTAGGATTGTGCGGGGCTCGGCTTTCGCCCGCTCCTTCATGGCCGGTGAAATCGTGCAGATCCATCCCGCACGCTTACCAACGCTCCTCGCGGACTGCCTCGAAGTGATGCCGCCGAGCACTGAAATCATGCGCCTTTCCTCGGATTTTAGGCCTGAAGAATGTATCGACCTGCATCACACGCACGATAAACATGTGCTCGCGCAGCTCGTGGAGGCAGAGCTCGCGCGGCGTAATTCGCACCAGGGAGCGCGATTCGACCAGATGCACGCAGAACTGTCTTAAGCCTCCTATGGTGCAACGAGGACCCACTTCTCTCGCGCTGGCCGATCGCCCTGCGACAGTCTCAGCCCTTGACAATTGCCCCGGTTTCTCGTATTGTCGATTCTCGCCGAATGGTTTACGTACATTGGAGCGGTGTCCGAGGGGTTTAAGGAGACGGTCTTGAAAACCGCTGTACCGCAAGGTACCGGGGGTTCGAATCCCCCCTGCTCCGGAATGAACCACACGGTTTTTGAGGAGAGGTGCGAGAGAGGCCGAATCGGGCTCCCTGCTAAGGAGTTGTACCTCTAAAGGGTACCGAGGGTTCGAATCCCTCCCTCTCCGTTTTTCGTGAGGCTATAGCTCAGCTGGATAGAGCTTC
>CAYXOW010000036.1:15807-16947 GCA_964466815.1 uncultured Treponema sp. | reverse complement strand
AATCCTCTTAGCCTCACTTTTTTTATTGGAGAGATGCGAGAGCGGTTGAATCGGGCGGTCTCGAAAACCGTTGAACCCTCTGGGTTCCGGGGGTTCGAATCCCCCTCTCTCCGTGATAAGGACCAGAGGCTGGGGGCCTCGGTTCTTCCCAGATCGCCCACACGCGTGAGCGTCACAACCCCTGGAGAGATGACCGAGCGGCCGAAGGTGCGCGATTGGAAGTCGCGTGTACCCGTAAGGGTACCGAGGGTTCAAATCCCTCTCTCTCCGATCGCAGGTAAGAGCGCATAAAGCCAGGCACTGTGCTCGTAACCGCTGTAAAAACCCGCCAGGCCCGGAAGGGAGCAACGGTATACAGTAGGTGCGGTGCCGCAGAGCGCCTGGCTTTATGCGCTTTGACTGCTTTACCCTTCACCCCTGTCATGCTATTTTTCTTCCATGCCCTTTGAAGTCACCGCGACACGAAAGCGACCCCAAACATTCGAACAGCTTGCCGGACAGAACTTTGTCGCCGCCACCCTGATTTCTTCGCTTGAACAGGGGCGCATTGCTCACGCGTACCTTTTTTCAGGGCCCCGTGGATGCGGGAAAACGAGCACCGCGCGCATTTTAGCCAAAGCCCTAAACTGTGAGCATGGGCCTACACCTACGCCCTGTGGAACCTGCGCATCCTGTGTCGCGATTTCTTCCGGATCTTCTCTCGACGTGATCGAAATCGACGGCGCCTCCAACACCTCGGTCGACAATATTCGCCAGATCAAGGACGAAGTACTCTTTGCCCCCAACTCAGCCCGCTACAAAATCTACATCATCGACGAAGTGCACATGCTTTCGATGAGCGCCTTCAATGCCCTGCTTAAAACCATCGAAGAGCCTCCTCCCTACATTGTGTTCATTTTTGCAACCACAGAGCCTCACAAAGTGCCTGCGACCATCAAGAGCCGATGCCAGCAATTCAATTTCAGGCTTGTACCCATCGAGACTATCTTGCAGCTACTTCGACAGGCCGCCGAGGAAACCGGTATCGCAGCTGAAGAAGAGGCCCTGCTGTGGATCGCACGCGAGGCCGCCGGCTCTGTCCGCGACGCCTACACGCTCTTCGACCAGATCGCTTCATTTTCGGGCCGTACCATAACCGCT
>CAYXOW010000036.1:13217-15752 GCA_964466815.1 uncultured Treponema sp. | reverse complement strand
CGGCATAGATCAGTTGAACGCGATGTTCCGTGCGATCGCACAGGGCGCGGCGAAAGAGGCTTTCGATACTCTCGATGGCATTTTGCGTCGGGGTGTCTCGCCTGAACAATTCGTATCGGATGCGGTCGATTATTGCCGCTCGGTGTTGCTCATATCGTATGGAGTGCGGAAAGAGGGCCTCTTAAGCAGCCCTCAGAGCAGTTACGAGACGAGCGTGCTCCAGTCGCTCTCGAGTCAACAGCTCGAATATGCGATTGGGGTTTTTCTTGACACCTATCGACATCTCAAAGAGACCGTCGATCCGAGATTCGAGGTTGAACTGGCGATCGCCAAGCTCAGCCACATTGGCTCCTACATAAGCCCCAGTGAACTCTTCGACGCGGTGCGTTCTTTACAGAGATCGAGGGTAACACCGAATGCAGCGCCGCCACCTCCAGCATCGGGTAAAAACCGCCAATCGAGCGAGGGCCTGGGAGCCTCTCGTTTTCCAGATCGTGTGAAGGATGAGGTATCTCAGACCGCACCCTTGCTTCGCGATCTATCTGCTCGCCTAAAAAAGGGCGAACAGAACAATCAAGAATCTTCATTCACCGAGAATGCCCGCAACAACGATCAAGCCCGAGCAGCCGAAGTTCGCATGAACAATGCTGAACCAAGCACTCCGAGCAACCCATCACAACCGCCCTCACCGAATGAACTGCGAAAAAAAATCATTTCGAAGTTGAGGGGACAAAATCTTTTCCTCGCCTCCGCGCTCGAAAAATCGGGCGAATGGCTCCCCAAGCATAATGGCTACATTATTCCGGTTCTCAATCGAGTCGAGATGGATCTCATTTCACGTTTTTCATCGCTCATCGCTGAAACAGGCGCGTCCATTCTCGGCGCGCAATGTGCAATCGAGGTTCTCTCCGCAAAGAATCTCGACGAAGTCTCACCAACGCAAAACCATGGCCAGCAAGCCTCAATTTCATCACCTATGCCTTCGATCCCCACTTTCAATCATGAAGATGTTCCCGATGCGGAACCAGCCTCGGAGTCCGCGGCACCCGCTTTGGAAGCGAAAACCTCAGCGCCCAAACCCAATGAGCCTACTGTTGAAGCGATCCGCAAGCTTTTCAAGGGTAAAATTGTCGCCTCAACCACTGCTGCCATCTCAAACACTGCCGCTATCCCTGCCGCTGCTTCAGCGTCACCCTTCGAAGAGCCTGAGCCGCACCCCAACATCGAGCCACCAATTTTCTCTGCTTCCGATGGAGATGAAGACTCCGAAGAATCTTTTGACACCGAAGAAGAATATGATTGATAGAAAGTCGTAATCAGTTCACTGGAGGTAAAATGGATATATCCAATATTTTCGATATGCTTAAAAATCCTCAAGCGCTTCGTGCCCAAGCTGAAGAGATGCAGAAAAAGATGGGCTCAATCCGCGCGACAGGTCAAGCCGGCGGCGGCATGGTAAAAATCACCCTGTCAGGGAATATGGAATTGATCGAATGCGTCATTTCGCCCGAGTTGGCGGACTTTAAAGATATTCCGCTTGTACAGGACCTCATTAAGGCTGCGCACCACAATGCAGCTGAAAAAGTGCGGGAAGCCATTCAGAATGAAGTTACCGGATCGCTGGGAGGTATCGGTTCGAATTTACCCGGTATGCCTCCCTTCGGAAATGTTTCATGAAAGCTATTGAAGACCTTGTGACTTTGCTCACGCGATTGCCGGGGCTTGGGCGTAAAAGCGCACTCAGAATCACCTATGCGCTGCTTAAGTCGGATATCGCGTTCAGCGAAGCTTTAGCGGAGCATATTCGAACCTTGCGCTCGACGATCCGTTTTTGCTCGGAGTGCGGTTCATATTCCGAAGGTGAACTCTGCTCGGTATGCTCGGACGGAACGAGAGACCGACGCATTGTCTGTGTCGTCGAGCAGCCGCAAGATGTCATCACTATCGAGGCCTCGAAAGAATATCGAGGGCTATACCATGTCCTCGGCGGCCTTCTTTCTCCACTCGAAGGAATCGGCCCCGATCGGCTCAGCATTGCTAAGCTGCAGCAGCGTATTCGAAGTTCGCTCGGTACTACACCTATCCAAGAGATAATCATCGCCACCAACCCAACCATCGAAGGCGACACCACTGCGCTCTATCTGAAGAAATTGCTTGAAAAAGATCCTGTGAGGGTCACCCGTCTTGCTACGGGCATTCCCGTCGGAGGCGACCTCGAGTATGCCGACCGTCTGACGCTCGCTCGGTCGTTCCGAGGGAGATCCATCCTGTAGCGCGGAGTTCCACGCCGATGAATATTGAGTATACGATTCCACGCATGGATTTTTCGGCGGCCGGTAAGGCGTCGACCGACATGAAACGGCGACTGACGCAGCTTGGCTTGCCTCCCTCCCTTGTCCGTCGAGTCGCTATAGCCATGTATGAAGCCGAAATGAATGTCGCCATTCACGGCGAGGGCGGCAGCGCGGAAGTTCGCATCTCTCCCGACAGCATTACCGCACGTTTCATTGACCACGGCCCGGGAATTGAAAATAT
>CAYXOW010000036.1:11131-13180 GCA_964466815.1 uncultured Treponema sp. | reverse complement strand
CACCGCGTCCGAGGAGATCCGAAATATGGGGTTCGGCGCTGGTATGGGGCTTCCGAACATGAAGAAAAATGCCGATGAACTCACCATACAGAGCGAACCAAAGAAAGGTACGCTCGTCGAGATGCGTTTTCGACTCTCGTCTGGAGCGGCTTAACAAGCCATGGAGCCAGTGTGGAACATCAGGTAGAGGGAAAGGTCTTTCACTCAGTTCAACTCGACACGGATCTGTGCATGGGCTGTACGACCTGCATTAAATTCTGCCCCACAAAAGCTATTCGCGTTCGGAATCGCAAGGCGCATATCTTCGAGGATCGCTGTATCGATTGCGGAGAGTGCATCCGCCGTTGCCCGAAGGGAGCGAAAAAGGCTGTTTCGGATCACCTTTTCGTCATGGACGCGTTCGACATCAAGGTTGCGCTGCCGGCGCCTTCTCTGTATGCGCAATTCGGATCGCACTGCACACAGTCAGATATTTTTGACGCACTCCATCGAATCGGTTTCGATGAAGTTTTCGATGTGGCATGGGGGGCGCTCGTCGCAACGGATCTCACGCGCAAAATCCTCAGCTCCAATACGCTCAGCCCAAGAATTTCAAGCGCGTGTCCTGTCGTGGTTCGGCTCATCCAGCAGCGCTTCCCCAGTCTGCTCCCCAATCTGATTCCTCTCTTGCCGCCTTCTGAAATTGCCGCTGCCGAGGCACGCGCCCGACTTCGAGATTTTACGGGAAAAGTCGGTATCTTTTTTCTCAGCCCTTGCACTGCAAAGGTGACCTCAGTGCGCTCGCCTCTTGGCTATGAACACTCGGACATCGACGCGGTCATCTCTATCGCTGAAATATACCCTGCGCTGAAGCGCGCGCTCGATGGGCGGGCTCATGCGGAGGATACGGCTCAGGCCCAGCGGCTCCCTTGGCGTTTTCCTCTCATGCACAACCTCGAACCAGGAATCGGATGGGCCCGATCCGATGGAGAGCTCGAAGCGCTCCACATCGAAAATGCAGTTTCGGTCGACGGCATTTCAAATATTATCGACCTATTGGAAGCAGTGGAAAACGGAACCGTGGATTCTATCGAATATATCGAAGCGCTCGCGTGCCCCGGCGGTTGTGTCGGTGGCCCTATGGCTGTCGAAAACCCCCACATCGCTCGCGCCACAATGCGCCAGAAATACCAGAATGCTGCTGCTTCCAGCGATGCCCCCGAACAAGAGGTCCCCTCCGAAACCATCGAGAACGCGCCGAACCACGTAGGCGACTGCCGGTGGACCAGCGCGATCGAACCGAATCCCGTACTTGTCCTCGATGCTGACCTTTCCAAGGCGCTCGCAATGGCAGAGCACATTGAAACGATTCGCGCCCAACTTCCCGGCATCGACTGCGGAGCCTGCGGCGCCCCCGACTGCGACGCATTTGCCGAGGATATTGTCCGTGGATACTGCGCGCTCGAAGAGTGCCGGTTGCTGCCCCGAGAGCCTGTTGATACAAGAAAATAAATTGCATGAAAGTCTCATTAAATTTGACAAGTAGTGATTGAATGAGTATAGTAAATTACGTTACGCTTGCATTTAATGTAATTTCGTGTAAGATTCTCCGGTTCGCATTGAAGACTTGAATCTGATACATATACAACAAGAGGGTAAGCTGCTTGAACAAGAAGGATTTTCCTCACATCCACTTCTATGACCAAGATTTTGTCGATGTATATGATAGGACTTGGGCGTGGATCGCAGACTGCTGGGCAACCGGGGGCGCCCAGACAAAAATAAGCAAACTGAAATTTTTCTATTATCCGGAAAAAAATAGACTCGATTTCCTAGAGCAGGTTTTCTCCAGCTTTTTCCTCGTCTACAGCAATCGCATCTACTCGGCCTCGAACGGTCTCGATGCACTCTACGCGCTGCAGGGTCAGGACGGATCAATCGCATCTCTCTACGATATCGAAACCGGAGAAGCAATTGCCGTTCCGGACAATCCTCTCGGCGTCACGTTGCCGCTGCTCGCATGGGCGGAATTCAATCGCGCAGGCCCAGGATCGTCGCGATGATCCAGAT
>CAYXOW010000036.1:2747-11121 GCA_964466815.1 uncultured Treponema sp. | reverse complement strand
AGCGGGTCAAGGAAGTGATGCCTACCCTCACGAAACACTACAAGTGGCTGGAAGCGAATTTCAAAATGCCCAATGGCCTTTTCGCGACGCCGCTCAGCTCGACGGGCATGGAAAATTCGCCTCGCCCGAACGCGCGCTACTTTATCGACTTCAACGCAGCAATGGCCATGAATGCTCTGTACCTGTCCGCGTTGGGCGATATTCTGAACGACAAAGACGCATCATTCCAATTCAAACGCGACTATTTTTCCATTAAGACCAGAATCAATTCAAAGATGTGGAATGCCGAAGATGGCTTTTACTACGATCTCGACGAACAGGAAAACCAGCAGCGTGTTAAAACGCTGGGTACCTACTGGCTCCTTCTCGCTGAAATTCCCAACGAAGAGCGCGCTGAAAAACTTGTCGCCAAGCTTAAGGATCCGCAAGTGTTCGGCACGGAGAATCCTTTTCCTTCGCTCTCTATCGATCATCCCATGTTCGACAAGAAGGGGCAGGGCTTCCACGGAAGCGTATTCCCCTGGCTTACCTTCATGGTCATCAAGGGGCTTGAAAAATATTACTTCTATGAGTTGGCGCGCGACTCTGCGATACGCCACCTCTACTACATCCTCGACTCGATGCACAGCGGAGAACATGAAGGTAATCACCATGCCGCCCGGCCTGCTGTGTGGAGCGCGTATCAGCCTATGAACGAGGGCAAGGCTGTCTGGGACAATCATCCTGACTGGCCTCTGCAGAACCACTTTCCTTCAAACGGGCTGTGTACGGTTACGCTCATCATCGAGAACATTATTGGGCTATATATTTCGTTGCCAAGAAAAACGGTCGACTGGATCATTCCCAATCTCGAAGTGATGGGCATTGAGAACCTCTCGCTCAAGCGCAATATGATCACCATCCTCTCCAGTAAATCCGGTAGAGGCTGGGAAATTCACATGGAGAGCGAGAAACTCTACTATTTCACCATCAACGTTCTAGGTAAAAAGAAAAAGACACTCCCGATTCCTTCGGGAAAGTGTTCGATGCTCATCGATAAAATCTGAGCCTTCGACGTTACGAGACAACGCGTACGGTCACCGACCCCATGAGCGCCATCCCTGCGATCTCGAGCACACCCGTGCGCGTGCCCGACGTCGGATAATCCGCTCTGCTCACCGCCTCTCCCATGATGGGCACTACTGAAAAATGAACCGGCGTTCCCGGCGCGACGAGCACTCGAACTTCACCCATAATCGCAACCAGCTCTATCCTCAGCCCGGACTCCGGCACCTCGACATCGCGCAGATCGATCGTCGTCGAGCCCATGAGCGTCACGCTGGAACTTGACCTGGATGTGAGCCTCCCGCCGTCCACTCGCCGCTCGCCCATGATGCACAGGAAAAAATCGCCAGATCTTCCATTTGGCCGAAACGCCGGGAATGAATTTTCCGAGAATATCGGAGTAGAGGGCGCACGTGTTTCATGTCTCTCAGAAGGATGATGTTCTCCGTGCGATCTCTCCGTGGGGCGGGAAACGTCCTGTTGGCTTTCATAGGCTCGCCGATCCTCTGGTCGGGCCGACACAAGCGCCGATCGCAGCACCGACTCCGGATCCGAAGACTGCTGCACTTGCGCTGCAAGCGACTCATACTGCTCTAGCGAAATTCTATCCTTCACGTAGAGATTGGTGATTTGATCCAGAACTCGCTCTTTTGGATCGATGGGAAGCTGCTCGGATCGCCGTTCTCTGTCTCTCGAACGATCTCTTGCCATACTACGCTCCTCGCGATGCGCGAACCGATGTTTCGGTCGCCGCGATTTCAATTTACCGCATTCAACTGATAATGGTGCCCACAAAAGGCTGCTCATTGAGAATGTGAGAGAAATTTTCCAAATCTTTCCCGGACGCAAAAACGACACTGAGGCCAAGCCCCTTCGCTTTTTTGACCGCGATAGGGTCGAAGGGCACATTCGCGCCCGGATTCCACTCGGTGCCGATGATTTGGCTCAGCGAGTCGTAGGCGATGGACGAAAGCGGCTTAGCGCTTGGGTCTAATTTCGGATCGGCGGTGTAGATCTGAGCAATGTTCGAGAGATTGATCACCTTTTTTGCATGAAAGCGCTCAGCGAGGAGGACGGCGTCGTAATCGGTCGAAAAGCCCGGTTTCCAACCCGCCGCAACGAGAATTTTGCCCGATATCGCGAAATCCGAAGTAGGATCGGTGACCACTGGATCGAAACAGTCTTCGGAGAACACTTCTTTGACCAACTGCGCGTTGAGTCGCGTCGCTGCGATGCCGATACGGTCGAGGGGTTCGTCGAAGGCAGCCGCGGTCTCTGAGTAGCCCGCCAATTTCAAGTACTCTCGGAATGCGTTCTGCCAGAGCCGGGCGGCGGTGCCTCCACCGACGACGAGAATGGCCTTCCGGTCGCCCTGGGCGAGCCATGAGCGGAGCAGTGCTTTAAATTTCAGAAGAAAGAGCCCATTGGGGCCATTGGGAGGCGCGACGATGGATCCTCCCAGCGAAATCACCAGTGTCATACTTAATACTCCTCAACCTGCAGCAAACATCGAATGCGCGCCGACCAATTCCGCAGCATGTAGTTTCGTTATCGCACCATCATGCCATTGCAGATTCACTATTGCGCCAAAGAGTACTTTTTGGCAAGAACCGCCAGGTTCCTCGGGTTGATGGTGGTCGAGCCTTCGGGTTCGTAGGAGTAGTCGATATACTCCCGATACACTTCCGAGGCTTTGTGACGGACCAATTTCATGGTGGAATTGATTGTTCCGTTCTGTTCATTGAAGGGCTCCGAAAGGATCTGAAAGACAGAGGGAATCCACGCTGTTTGGACCTTCTTCGCGTTCGGATCGCTTTTGAAGCGGTAGAACTCTTCGTGGACGATGTTAAGTAGGGTTTTCGCCGAAGTAATACCCCGCTGTTTAATGAGGTGCTTCACCTTCGCGTCATCGAGCACAACCAGCGCGGTCGTATATTTCCTGTGGTCGCACCAGACCATGATCTGTTCGAAAATATCGGTGGACATCCCGATTGCTTCCTCTATCTCTTCCGGGCTGTATTTCTCCCCGTCCTCGCGGATTAAGAGGGCCTTAGCGCGCCCGATGACATATAAAAATCCATCGTTGTCGATGTAGCCTAAGTCTCCGGTCCAGAGGCGCCCGCCCTTGAGGGTTTCGGCGGTGGCTTCCGGGTTTTTATAATATCCGAGCATCACGTTTTCGCCCGTAATCGTGATGTTCCCGACCTCGCCCCGCGGGAGTTCCTTCCCTTCATCATCGAGAATCGCGCACGACACCGAGGGCGCAATGCTGCCCGAAGAGCCGTATTTGTGGACTTTGGGTGAATTCGAAGAGATGACGGGAGCGGCTTCGGTTAGGCCATAGCCCTGGTACACGGGCACGCCGAGCGCCGCAAAGAATTGCTGCTGCTTGATATCGAGCACTGCGCCGCCACCGACGCAGAACCGTATTGAATCGCCGAAGAGAGTCTTCTTCACTTTGTTGAACACGATCGCCTTCGCGATGAAGTACGGGAAG
Source organism: uncultured Treponema sp. (assembly GCA_964466815.1). Lineage (GTDB taxonomy): Bacteria > Spirochaetota > Spirochaetia > Treponematales > Rectinemataceae > Rectinema. The sequence continues at coordinate 7,580 of CAYXOW010000036.1, read as the reverse complement.
AACGCACCGGCGCGGACGATCAGCGGCGGCTTCGAGAAACCATCGCCATGCCATCTGATTCCCGCCCGTATGCCGCTCTTGAACAGCTTCTCTACAAAACCGCCCTTCTCCTCGATCGCCGCGATGATTTTTTTCATGAAGTTGCCAGAAAGGGATGGCACGGTGAGCAGGAATATTGGGTTGCTCTCTTTGAGATTTGCGGGAATATTCCTCAATGTTGCGATACCGCCACCGCGGGAATCCACGAAATAGAGCGAGATGCCGCAGAGCATTGCGGTGTAGAGCCCCACCGTGTGCGCAAACGAGTGATCCACCGGCAGGATGAGCAGCGTTCTGAAGTACATCGGATTGTCGAACAGATCCACGGCGTCGTGGCAGTTCGACCAATAATTGAGATGCGTGAGCATGATCCCTTTTGGGTTGCCCGTGGTGCCAGAAGTGTATGAGATCGTCACGATGTCGTTCTCTTCCGCTTGCTCTTCGATCGCGTCCAAGATCGATCCGGTGTGCGCGGGCAAATCGGTTTTTCCAGCGTCGAGGGCTTCTACGAAAGGGATCAAACTAGATTTTTCCAGCCCAAATTTTTCTAGAATTCCATAACCCCACGTGATGTCGTCGTCAAAGTACACTATCTTCACATCTTTGAGCTTGGCGCTCGTGAGGGCTTGTGCCACTTTTTCGAGCTGATTGTGGGTTGTGCAGATGAATTTTGATTCTGAGTGCTGAAGCCGGAAAGGAATTTCGTCGGAGAGCAGCTTGATCGAGAGAGGCACCGAAATCATGCCCGCCGACAAGATGCCGAGCTCCGCGATGATCCAGTCCGGTGAACCCTCGGCGATGATCGCCGCTCTATCACCCTTCTGGAAATGCTTCCCCACAATCCAAGAAGCGAACATACGCGCCTTCTGCCGGACATCCTTAAAAGTCTCGCCAACATAGCCTGTGTCTGTTTTGCGGAGCGCATAGGGCACATTCGCGTAGAGCTGTTCCGCTTCCTTGAGCATTCTCAGCACGGTTCTTTTCATGTGTCGCCTTTCCTATAAGAATAATAATTAGTGCATTATTGCATCACTCATTCCAGTGAGTAAAGGGCAAGGAAAGACCCAGCTTTCTACAGAGCAAAGATTTCTCGAACTGCGTTATCGAAATTTCATCATAACTATCAGACGATCTTTCCATTTTTAACGGCGATTATTTCTGCGAGCGCGGCGATGGCGATTTCTTCCGGTGTCTGCGCTCCGATATCGAAGCCGATGGGAGCGTGGACCTTGGCGCGCAGCGTGTCGGAAACACCGAGCGCGCTGAGATTTTTCCAGAGTTCTTCAATTTTCACCCTCGAGCCCAGCACCCCGAAATAAGCCCAGGGCATATCGAGGCAATAGCGTAGGGTGCGAAGGTACGCAAGAGGATGCATGACCACAACATAGGCTGCGTCATTGAAATGCCAAGCCGCCAATTTTTCTTTGATTCTTTGATCCAGCCCCTGGTCCCCTTCGGCGCAATCTTCAGCTTCAACATCATCTTCGATGGAAACGACACTGAAGCTAAGTTCCGAGGCTAGGCGCGCCATGATATGGCCCACAGTGTTTTTCCCTATGATAATTAGTGTGGGCGTTGGCCCGACATATTCAAACATGACATGCGCCGAGCCGATTTCTATAGATTTGTTTTTCTTTTCGGCAATACAACGGAGTGCATGGTCACGGATTATTTCGTTCATCTCCTCATTCGGCGCCTCTCCGTACACAATGCCGCCTTCATCGACAATGAGTTTTCTTTCACGATCCAGTCGAGCATCGTCCGACATCCGATCAGATATCGCCTCACTCTGCATAGATACCAGAGCAAAAATCCTGCCTTCCGCTTGGAATCGCCTTTTTGCTTCGATATAAGTCTCGCCACCACGCGTTACTTTCATCGCACTGCCCCTCCGAAGATTCTATTCACTCCGTCGTATTTCAGCTATACTACAAAGTACCGAGACTTTTGATCTTCTCCGTTCGAGCAATTGCTGGCTGTAAAATTATCCTTATGGAAGGCTTTGCATGAGCTATTCAGATCCGACCCAATTGGGCATTATTGCATGTCCAGGCGCTGAAGTGTTCGCCAATCAAGTGATCCGCAAGCTGTCTGGAATCTACAAACACCGCTTTGAAAGAAAGGCGCAGGCGATTGCCGGTAGATATCACATTTCTCCCGAACTTGTGATACGAAAAATCAATTTTGCCAACGATTGCAACACCAGCATGCTCTTCCTCCCTGGGAGTACGGATCGCTACCGCCCGCCCCAGTTCAAGATCAATGCGCGCCACTCACTCTTCGCGAACGGTGAAATAAAGACCGAAATTCTGGAGTCCGTGCGAGGAAAGAGCATCTATATCTTCCAAGATATCGAGAATCATCAGCCGGTCTCATTCAACGACGGGACAATTCATAAAGTTCTCTCCGTCAACGACCATATTTTCAATCTCTTCGTGGCGATCGACGCCGCAATGCAGGGCGGGGCCGCAAACATCAACCTCGTCCTCCCCATATATCCTTATTCCCGACAGCACAAGAAAAAAGGCAGAGAAGCGCTCACCGCCGCACGAATCGGCAATATGCTTGAAAATCTTCATGTAGATCGAATCATCACCCTCGACATCCATTCCAAGGAAATTGAAAACGCCTTCGACAGACTGAGAGTCGAAAATCTCCACGCATCCTTCCAGATCATCGACAAACTGATGTCCATAGTCGACATCGGGAAAGAGGACATGGTCGTACTCGCCCCGGACACCGGCGCGGTGGACCGAAATAAATTCTACGCGAACGCCCTCCAAAAACCGCTCGCGCTACTTTACAAGGAACGGGATTACTCAAAGATCAGCAAAAGCGCCGCAGACTCGAACATCAGCGAGATGCGTCTTCTCGGCAACGTCGCGAACCGCATCGTCTTCATGGCCGATGACATGATCGGCACCGGAGGAACCCTGATCAAAGCGATGCGCTACCTGCGTGACCTCGGCGCCAACAAGATAATCTGCGCCGTGAGCCTCCCTCTTTTCTCCGGAACCGCGATCGACGATTTCGACGCCGCTTACAAGGAAGGGCTCTTCTACCGAATCATCGGCACCAATGCCATATTCCACAATGAACTGCTGAAAAAGGAATGGTACATCCAGAGCGATGTCACCGGTCTCTTCGCACAGGTTATCAGTCTTCTGCACCACAATCGCTCAGTGAGCTCACTCCTCGACAACCGCGATGTGGTCGCACGGCTCATCAAACGAAAACTGGAATCGAGCTCGTCGAACTCATCGGGTAAAACTGCTTCATCCGCGCCGCTGGGCACCCCTAAAGACGGACTCGCCAGCCCAAATGATGTCATCCCCTACGGCGCCGCAGATAAACAATGAAACTCTTTCTCAATCCCCCTCTGCGACGGGATTGCGTGCTGGCTTTCGATCTGGATGGAACGCTCTACGACAATCCGGAATACATTCGAGCCCAGGAAGAGAGCCAGGTACGACAGCTGGCCTTATTTCTAGGTATGTCATTCGATGGCGCGGCAGCTCGAATTGAGGACATACGACAGAGACGCACCGCACACAGACTTCCCGCTGCGAGTTTAGGCGACATCTTCAGGGAACTCGGCGTATCCGACGATCTGATCGTCCAGTGGCGCCGCGACCATATCCACCCCCGCGATTGGCTCTCGGAAGATTCACACCTTCAAGACACTATCGCTGCGCTCTCGGCGCGCCATGAACTCGCGCTGATCACCAACAACCCCAGGAGCGTCGCACAAGAGAGCTTGAACGCCCTGGGCATTCTTTCGTACTTCAAGAATATCGTCGCGCTCGATGACACCTTCAAATCCAAGCCGCATCCGGCGCCGTACCGAGCGTTCCTAGATGCCGCGCGCCGCCCACCCGAGGACTGCATCGTAATCGGCGACAGATACTCAGTCGACATCGAGCCGGCATTGGGCCTGGGGATGCAGGGACTCCTGATCGAAACACCCTCCGAAGTCTATATTCTGCCGGACATTCTCGAATAATCCGAATTACTGGAATGGCGCGCCTCTCGTCAGAGAATAGTCGTAAAATAGCCATAAAATAAAAAACCGGCGCACCGGGCCTGTGCCTCTGCGCCGGTTATAGTGGGCATATTATTCGTGCGATTCAGCGCTGAACACGCCCAGACACGTCGCCGCCGATTAACTTTTCGACTTCTCCGGGCTCCACAAGGGCGAAGTCGCCGGAAATCGTGTGTTTGAGGCAGGAGAGCCCCACCGCATACTCCAGCGCCCTCTGCTCATCCTTGAAGTTGATGAGACCATAGATGAGCCCTGCCGAAAAACTGTCGCCAGCACCGACCCTATCCACAATGTCCGCTATTGAATATTTCCGCGACACAAAACGCCGACCACGAGCCACCACCATTCCTGACCAATGATTGTTGTCCGCGGAGTGGCTCTCCCGCAGAGTTACCGCGGCAAGTCGCGCATTCGGAAACGCGCGCAACGTCCGCTCGCACATCGCCTGATAGCCGTCGAGATCGGCCTCCGCTCCCGAAGGCGCAGGCCCCTCCATACCTAGCGATTTCTGATAGTCCTCTTCGTTGCCGATAAGGACATCCGCATAGCGCGCAATCTCCGACATCACCGCTTTGGCGTCCGCACCATAATTCCAAAGTTTCGCGCGGAAATTCAGATCGAAAGACACCGTGAGGCCCATCGACTTCGCCGTCTCGACTGCGAGCAGTGTCGCATCGGCACAGGCCCTCGATACTGCTGGCGTGATCCCGGACACATGGAACCATTCGGCGCCCGTAAGGGCCTTCTTCCAA
>CAYXOW010000036.1:1469-2737 GCA_964466815.1 uncultured Treponema sp. | reverse complement strand
CGATATCGCCTGCCTCGATCTTCGCGAGCGCAGAATTATCTCTATCGTAAATGACATTGCTGGGACGCTGATTCGAACCATTCTCGAAAAAGTAGATGCCGATTCTCCCTTTTTTGAATTTCAAAGCCGAGACATCGACACCGTGGCCGCGGAGCGTTCGCACACACTCTCTCCCGATCTGACTGTCAGGCAGCACGCTGATAAACCGCGCGTCCATTCCGAGGCGAGCCAGGGCCACCGCCACATTCGCCTCGCTTCCACCAAACGTCGCCTCCAAAACGGGCGACTGAAAAAGCCTCTCGTGTTCGGGCGATTTCAGCCTCAGCATGATTTCGCCGAACGTCGCGACACTCATAATCGACCTCCTCTCAACATTTTCGGAATTATATCGCGACCTTCACCACAATCTTCTTCACTTGGCGAGGCTCGCTCCCAATTCTCAATCCGGGGCGATGCGCATCTTCGGGGAAAAAGATGGCGCAACACTCGGGATTCATGGCGAGCGAGTGCGCGCGGTGGTCGATCGGCGCCGAATAGTACTCAATGTCGGAGACATAGGGCTCTGCGCTTTTGAGAAAAAGAGACGGCATCGCCTCGATGATCTCCTCACCCTCGACCATCATCTGAATATCGATGTACTTCCGGTGCGTCTCGAAGCGGCACACGGCGGGGTCCTTCGTCGCGTATTCCTGCATAAGGGCAAAAACTTGTTCACCCTCAATCGGATATTTTCCCGCAGCGAGGTTCTTCCACGATTTCCGGCTGAGCCAGTCGAACGCGGTGTCCAGATTTTTGGAGAGCCCACGATATCTCGATAATTCGCCGAGCATGCACACGATCATATTCGTCTCCTTGCATATTGCTTTACCCGCTTTAACGCGCGTCAATGCTGATAGAGCCATCTTATCGCGCGAGCCATCCTCCGTCGACAGGAATGGTGACGCCGTGGAGGTAATCGCTCGCGGACGAAGCGAGAAATACCGCGATACCCTGAAGATCAACGGGATTCCCCCAACGGCCGGCTGGAATGCGTCCAAGAATCTCTTTGGATCTGACGGGGTCCGCGCGGAGCGCCTCGGTGTTCGTGGTGATCATATAGCCGGGCGCAATCGCATTCACATTGATGTTATATTTCGCCCATTCGTTCGCCATAAGCTTCGTAAGCCCCATCACCGCACTCTTCGATGCAGTGTAGGAAGGAATTCGAATACCCCCCTGGAATGAGAGCAAGGACGCAATGTTGATGATCTTTCCAGATCGGAAGAGCG
>CAYXOW010000036.1:241-1361 GCA_964466815.1 uncultured Treponema sp. | reverse complement strand
AATGATTCCAGCGTTGTTCACCAAGATATCGATGCGGCCGAACTCCGCAAGAGTCTTTTCAATGATGGAAGGAATCGAAGCTGTCGAACCGAGATCGGCTGAGATAGATACAAAGCGTCTCCCGCATGCCCGTACCGCTCGTTCCGTGCCCTCGTTCGAGCGCGCGTGACCAACGCCAGCCACATCGGCTCCCGCCTCGGCAAAGGCAATACAGATTGCCTGCCCCAAACCTGCTGAACTCCCCGTCACGAGCGCGACTTTATCATCGAGCCTAAAGCTGTCGAGTATCATGTGTACCCCCTTTGTTCATCGTATTTTTCGCGAAATTTCCGTGGCGACCGCAGCTCCCCAACTCAGCGCAGGTCTCCCATTGCGACACCGTCCATATCGGTAAATGTCTGGTTCTCTCCGGCCATTCCCCAGATAAAAGTGTACTTCCCCGTTCCCACACCGCAGTGAATCGACCAGCTCGGACTGATCACCGCCTGCTCGTTGCGCACGACAATGTGCCGAGTCTCTTGCGGCTTACCCATGAAGTGAAACACCACGCGGTCCGCCGGCATATCGAAGTAAAAATAGGCCTCCATACGCCGCTCATGCGTGTGCACGGGCATCGTGTTCCAGACGCTCCCCTCATAAAATGAAGTCAAACCCATCACGAGCTGACAGGTGTCGAGAACCGCAGGATGAATGTACTGGTTGATGACACGCTTGTTGCACTCGCTTTCTGAGCCCATTTCGAGATGCTTAGCCTGATCGAAGGTCACGGCACGCGTCGGGCACGTTCGGTGCGCAGGCGCGCTGTTAAAATAGAATTTGGCAGGGTTTTCGGCTTCTTTGCTCGAGAATGTCACCGCACGTGCGCCCTTCCCGATGTAAAAGCCATCGCGTGGAGCGACTTCATAATGCACACCGTCGACTTCGATGGCGCCAGGCCCTCCAATATTGATGATGCCCATCTCACGCCGCTCCAGAAAATAATCCGTACCCAGCTCTTTACTGATCGGGAGTGAAATCGAGACTGTCACGGGAGCTGCCCCGCCTATGATCATACGGTCGACATGCGAGTAAAGCATTGTCATTTTATCAGCGATAAATACCTGCTCCAATAAAAATTCTT
>CAYXOW010000036.1:0-231 GCA_964466815.1 uncultured Treponema sp. | reverse complement strand
GAAGCCCGTCGGTGTCGAGCATCTTCGCATACTCGGAATTGATGTATTCACGAACTTCCATTCGGTTTCTCCTTCTCTATAATTGTTCAAATTGAGAGACAGCACTCGCGGTCGATGACTCCCATTAGGTCCATTCCGCCGCAGTAAATCATGATATTTAATTCAGTGTACCATTAAATACATAGAATCAGCTACCGAAAAAAAATGAGCCGCCCAACTCGAACCTGTGTC
>CAYXOW010000035.1:12812-18522 GCA_964466815.1 uncultured Treponema sp. | reverse complement strand
AAGTGAGCGAAACCACGGCGCTCGGCGCCGCCTACCTTGCCGGCCTCGCGACAGGCTACTGGGAGAACCTCGACGATGTGCGGAAAAACTGGCGCATGCGCAGAGAATTCAGTCCGAAAATGAGCGAAGAAGTGCGTGTGGAGCTCGTCGAGGGCTGGCGCAAGGCGATTTCGACGACGCGCTCTTACAGGTGAGGGCTGGTCAAGCGCCGGCAGTATACCACGCGCGTTAAAAATCGGACTATAATCGGGAGATGAGTATGACACGAGCGGAGAAGGCGATTGCCCTCCACACTGCGGGTTCTGCCTGTTCGCAGGCGGTTTTCGCGGTTTTTGCAGCTGAGCTTGGGCTTGACGTAGCGGCTGCCCACAGGGTCGCAGGCGGTTTTGGAGGTGGCATCGGGCGCATGGGCATGACCTGCGGCGCAGTGACCGGCGGCGTCATGGCGCTCTCTTACGCGCTCGGAGCCTCCGAACCGGAAGATCAGGAGAAGAAACTGGCACTCTATAGAGTAATCTCCGACTACATCGATCGGCTTAGGGCGCACAAGGGAAGCATCGAGTGTAAAGTGCTTCTGGAGGGGGCCGACCTTTGGACGCAGGAAGGCCGCGACGAGGTGAAGCGCAAGCAGCTGGGCGCGCTCGTCTGCAATCCGATGATTGAACAGGCTGTAATCGAGGCGGAGCGCACGCTGCGCGAAAAGGGAAAACTGGGAGTCTGACATGCAGTATGAGCCTATTGAAGGACGATGGTTTCTCAAATCCAACTGGCATCTCGTGAAGAGCGGTTTGACGGATCAGTCGAAGGGTGTGCCCGCGCCGCTCCAGGAAGAGCCGCCCGCTCCCGAAGATTGCGTCATAACGCTTCCGAAGCCCGATACTCTTTTAGCTGCGCGAGAAGGAAGCTCCGAGGCACCTATCGCAACAGACGACGAATCCTTAAAGAGTGGCGCCGACGCCGCAACGCTCTATCGGCTCCTCAGTACGCGCAAATCTCGTAGAAAATACACCGAGGAGCCCCTCAGCCTCGAGGAGCTCTCATATCTCCTCTGGACCATCGAGGGTGTCAAGGAGAACCGAGGTAAATTTTCGTTTAGGACAGCTCCATCGGGTGGAGCCCGCCACCCGCTCGATGTGTATGTTTTTGCGCACAAGATTGAGAGATTGAATATCGGGCTCTACAGGTATCTGCCGGTGGAGCATCAGCTCGTCCTCGAGCGCCAGGGCGACGACTCGGAGACCCTCAACGATGCCCTCAATGGGCAGTTTTGGAACGCAGCGTGTATCATCATGTGGGCGGCGGTGCCGTACCGGAGCGAATGGCGCTATGGAAAGGCGGCGGACAAGCTTGTCGCGCTCGATGCCGGGCACTCCTGTCAGAATCTCTATCTGGCCTGCGAGGCGCTCAAACTCGGCACCTGCGCAATTGGCGCCTACGATCAGAGCAAGCTGGACACATACCTCGGTCTCGACGGCGAGGATATGTTTGCGCTCTATGCGGCCCCTGTGGGGCATGTGGCGCTATAGCAAGAAAACGAAGCGTCCGAGCGCGCCGTGCGCCCGATGGCGCCTTCAAGATTGATAGGGGGAATTCGCTATGACGATCGACACCGTGCGGCTCGTATTTCCTGAAGATTGCAATATTATCGTGGGTCAGTCCCACTTCATAAAAACCGTAGAAGACATTGCAGAAATCATGATTTCGTCGGTCCCTGGGGTAAAGTTCGGGCTCGCATTCAATGAGGCGTCGGGGCCCTGCCTCGTGCGCACGGAAGGAACCGATCAAACACTTGTAAAGGTCGCCGCCGAGATGGCTCAGGCCGTAGCAGCCGGCCACACGTTTTATCTCGTTATCGGGCCAGGGGCATACCCCATCAACGTGCTCGATCGCATCAAGTCGAGTTCGGAAACCTGCCGAATCTTCTGTGCCACAGCTAATCCCGTGGAGGTGGTGCGGGCGGTGACCGAGCAGGGCGCAGGCATTCTCGGCGTGGTGGACGGTTCCTCTCCGAAAGGCGTCGAGGGCGATACCGACAAGGCGGCGCGTCGTGCGATGCTCCGCAGGTTCGGGTATAAATTTTAGGTTTTTTAGACCTAATTTTATGTGCGGGCGTGGAAGGCGCCTGTCACGGGGTCGAACGCCACGGAGGGCAGGTCGAACGCGCGACCAATTGCACCCGAGTGCGCGATCACCGAGGGTGAACCCGCCATGAAGCGGTGTTCGCGGTCGATAACCCAGAGCGCATCCGCAGTCCGCAGCGCGAGATCGAGCTCATGCGTGCAGATAAGAATAGTTTTCCCCTCTTCCTGAATCAGGCGGTCCGCGAGCCGAAAAATCTCGATCCGCGAGGGTGCGTCGAGAAAGGCGGTGGGCTCGTCGAAGATGAGAAGCGGCGTATCCTGCGCCACTGCTCGCGCGAGCTGGACCTTCTGCCGTTCGCCATCGGATAGGCTCGCGAACGTACGCTTCGCAAAATCGCTCATCCCGACAAGCTCGAGGGCGTGTGCGATGTGTCGCCTATCTTCGGACGTGAGTCTGTTACGCGGGTCAGTGTAAGGATACCTTCCGAAAGCGACGAATTCTCCGACCGTCAGATAGCCTGCCTCGATCCGCTCGTTGAACACGAAGGCGAGAAGGCTCGCTCGCGTTTCGACCGAGAGGGCTGTTCCGCGCGAACCGGAAATTGAGTATACGCCTCCGCAGGGTGGCAAAAATCCTGCAATCGTCTTGAGGAGGGTCGATTTTCCTGCCCCGTTCGGTCCTACGAGCGCAACGAGGTGCCCCGGCATCACCTTGAAATTGATATTCGAGACCAAAACGTGAGGCGCTTTGTGCTGGATCCACCCGATCGAGAGCGATTCGGCTTCGAGAATGGGCACAGCCTCGTGTTCGAATTCGTCGCGCATTTCTGCTGGATGGTAGGGGGATTGTGGTGGGCGAGAATCGCGCGGAAGCCGACCGATGGTGTCGGGAATGCCTGGTACGTGGCGTGGTGTCTCGCGCGGGCTCATTCGAGCTCCTCCGTCTTCGAGCCATCGCGTCTACGGAAGAACATTGAGAGGACGAGAGGCGAGCCGATGAGGGCGAGCACGGGATTGACGGGCAGCACCGCGCCTAACACCGGCAGCGAAGCGATAATATCGGCGAAGAGGGCGATGCACGCGCCGGTCAGGGCAGCGATGGGAAGGAGCTGTCGGTGTTCGGCGCTCTTCGAGAGGAGTCGGGCTGCGTAGGGTGCCGCGATGCCCAGAAAGGCGATCGGTCCGCAGAAGGCCGTGATCGCTCCGGCGAGCAGCGCTGCCGCAACGAGGAGCCTTGTCCGCGCGGGACGTACGCGGATGCCGATCGTGAATGCGAAGCGCTCGCCGATCTGGAAGGCGTGGAGCGCTTTGAGGTCGAGTCCGGCGAGCGCGAGCCCGATCGTGGCGGCACCCGCCATCCAGGGGAGTTCGCGCATGCGCACGCCGCCGAAGGAGCCGTAGGTCCACGAGAGGTAGAGCTGTACTTTCTGCGGCGAGCCGAAATACACGAGGAGCGACACGAAGCTCGAGGTGAGGTAACCCACCAGTATGCCCATGATGAGTACCGTCACCACTTGCTCGAATTTTCGCGATAAGAGAAGGATTATGGCGAGCACTGCGGCCGCACCTGCGCTCGCGGCGAGTATGAGTAGCGAGTAGCCGAGGGGCGCGAGGCTGCCGAAGATCGCGCTGGTCTGTGTGCCGACACCCTGGGCGCCGCCCCCGACCGCGCCGAGCGCCCCGCCTGCGAACATGAGCAGCGCCACACCGATGGATGCGCCGGCGCCGATGCCGAGAGAGTCGGGCGCCGCGAGCGGGTTGCGGAACATCGACTGCAGCACGAGGCCCGCGACCGAGAGGCTCGCGCCGGCGATCGCCGCGGTGAGCATTTTGGGGAGCCTGAACACGAGGAGAATAGTGCCCCACTCGGGGCGCGCCGCCCGCCCGATCAATGCTCTCACGACTTCAGTCGGCGGAATGCGCACGGACCCTGTTGCGAGATCGAAGAGTGCCAGAATTATCGCAGCGCCGGTAAGCCCCACGATCAATTTCACGCTTCTATTCACTCAGTTTCCTGTAATAAGTAAAAACGTGCCCGGGCAGCAGGTCCGGATGGAGGATGGCGATGAGGTCCTCGAGCACAAGGTTCGGATTCATGACGGCGGACTCGAAGTAGTCGTTGCCGCCGCCTGGTGACATTCTCAGCTCATTGATCCATACATTGCCGCTCTTCAGCACGGGCAGCGTCGCGAATCGCGGATCGAGCCCGCGCACATCGCTCAATCGCCGAACTCCGTAGCTGGGGTTCAACCACACATCCGCGCTAAGCCCACGGTCGAAAGCGGCCTCGACCGAAAGGTTGATTCCCCCCGTAGACGTGTTGTCGGCCCAGAGATAGTCGCCTCCCGCATCCTTCACGAGGCGGGCCATGTAGCTCTGTCCGCCGGAAACAGTCCAGACGCCCTGGAATGGTCCATTCACGAGAACCTTGGGACGATTCGTCGCGCCTGAGGCTAGATTCTTGAGAGTTGCATAGGCTTTTCCGATGGCGTCGATTCGAGCCTGGGCTGCCGATTCCTTGTTGTAGAACGCAGCGATGAATATGGCCCATTGGGCGCGCGCCACAGGATCCTGTTCGTTCCAGTCGCCAAGGAGTACGACGGGTAGACCGGCCTCCTGCATTTTCGGATAGGTGTCCCACTCGTTGCCGACTCCGTAGTTGAAGATGACATCGGGTTTCAGCGCGATCAGTTTTTCGATATCGGGCATGAAATTCTTGGTTGTCTCGACCGTGCTGCCCGCTGCGATCTGCGCCCGGAGCGCGGGACTGTAGACGTAGCTCGAGTTGTCCACACCCACAATCGAGGCGGTTTCGCCGATCGTCTCGATGGCGGGTATGTAGGTGGTTGAGTAGATTACAACGCGTCGCACCGGCACCTGGATGAAGAGGTCGGCCTTGATGTCGTGGGGAGCTTGAGAGCCGCGAGGGTAGAGTACATAGGTACGACTCGAGTTCGCGCCCGGCCAGAGATTGTTCACTGTGACGAGTTTGTACCCGTTTTTCTGAGTGAACAGAAAATTCGCGCGCTGTGCGTTCCCCGCGCTGAGGGGAATAAGAACTAGAGCGAGGATCAATACGACGATTCGCCGCATATCCGTCTCCTCCCGCCGAAGAGTGTGGATGATGAGGTTTCGGGCAGATTTCCTGGCTTGCCGGCAGCGACCAGGCCTCGACTTCCTTAATCAGAAAAGGCGTGGCGCGACATTCGATCATTCTTCCCGTGGCTGCGCGCAGTGCGCGAAAAACCAAGTGAATCGCGGAGGCTGGGGCGCAGATGTGCGCTTTGCCTCCGCGCGGCGACGCCGAACGGTGGCACCCGTGAACCACACGAAAATGATAGCACGCGGACGCCAAAGGTGATAGACCGCCCGCGTGCTTTCATGTAGAGATGCGGCGCGGCCTCGGGGAATTGCCTCCCGGCCTGCGTCGCGGTTACGAAATGATCTGTCTTTACGGAAGGCGATGTTCGAGCTTGAGACCCACCGCCGTGTTGTTGGCGAAACCTTTCCAGTAGGTGTGGTCGGCCTTGGGCTGGCCATTTGCGTCGACAGACCACTTACCGGCGGCGCCGTTTTCAATCAGTGCCAGCCAGGAATCGGCGTTCGGGTCGGCTTTGATATACTTCGCG
>CAYXOW010000035.1:11487-12774 GCA_964466815.1 uncultured Treponema sp. | reverse complement strand
CATGCGCACGTTGTCCCACACGGCGTCGAGATAATGAGTCGCAAGTTTCGAGCCCGGTGAGTTCTTCGTGAGATACTCAGCTGGTGCGGGCATCGGTGCGGCGGCATTGTGCGACGCGTTCTGGTAGGTGAGGAAATAGCGGTCGCTGTTGATCGCCAGATCGAAAATGGTGTGGGAGCCCGGCGAATATCCTGCGGTTTTGTCGGCGTCGCCCGCGACGAAGAACATCGGTACTGTAATTCCCTTCAGCCCTTCGGCATCCCAGAATCCATAATTCATGCCCCATGGCGCAATCGCTACTCCGGCTTTTACGCGTGGATCGAGGGATGCGAGGTAGTTCGGGTTGCCAGCTTCACGGTCCTGCAGAATGCGGTCGGGCGAGTATGCGGGCGTGCTCACGATCTTTTCGGAGAGCCCACCGCCGACCGAGTTCACGACGCCGTAGCCGCCCATCGAGTAGCCGATGAGTGCGGTTTTGTCGGCGAGGATCATGCCCGCTAGCCCCGTGCCGCGATCGGCCTGATTGAGCTTCGACATTGAATCGAGGACGAAAAGTTGATCGAGGGAGCGGTTGTAGAGCGTCGAAACGAAATTACCCTGGTCGGAATAGGTGCTGTCGGTGTGGTCGATGGACACGACGACGTAGCCTTTACTGGCGAGGTTCTCTCCGAGATGGCTCAAAAGGAAGCGGTTCCCAGGGTAGCCATGGGAGATGATCACGAGGGGATAGGGGCCGCCGGATGCGTCGGGTTTGGCGTTTCGCACTGCGCGTCCGTACAGGGTCACGCTGATGGTCGGGTCGCGGGTTACGACGTTCGTGTACATTCCGGAGGGAAGCTGCCCCGGCGAGAGTGTGGCGGGGTACCAGATTTCGCAGGTCAGCGGGCGGTCGTAGCGAGGAATCGCTTGTCCTGGCTTGGACGCGACAATGTTGAGCTGGTCCGGGTGCACGAAGGTGAGGGTTTGTACACCGATGGTGTAGGGGCCGTACTCAGCGAGCGCCGGGGCGTCCGTTCGGATGGTGTCGATGTGATTGGTCTGTGCCATGATGCCGACTGCGGCAACGCTCAGAAGCGCCACCATTACAAATATTTTTTTCATAGATGCCTCCGCGGGGAAAGATAGCAGGAGGCATGTCATAACGCAATATCACACTGTAGCGCAAATCAAAAAATCAAATGGGCTCGTGGTGCGGCGTCAAGCGTTGCCGCCAACCACCGAAAACCGCGCGCGAGTAGGTCGCTCCCTCACTCGTCCAGGAATGCCATCTCTTCGGGGCGGGCGACA
>CAYXOW010000035.1:1924-11467 GCA_964466815.1 uncultured Treponema sp. | reverse complement strand
TCAGAGCGCTTGCGCATCACGGCGCGGAGCTCAGCCGAGGAGTAGTTGCTGATAAGCTTCACGATGTCATTGACGAGCACCACTGAATTGCGCGCGAATTCCCCTTCGACCGAGGCCACGCCGCGCGGCAGCAGCGAGTTCCTCTCCCGAATCGCCGCCAGCGCCCCATCGTCGATCGTCAGCCGGCCGCGCGGCTGCGAATTCTTGAGCCACCGAATGCGATTCTTGAGGGCATGCGCGGCGTCGAACAGTGTCCCGAGCGGCTCGCCGGAGGCGATGCGCCGTATGATGTTCGGCTCTCGACCGTGCGCGATCACCACCCTGCAACCTGCATCGCGCGCAATGGCGACCGCCGCGAGCTTTGTCTTCATGCCGCCCGTGGAGAACTCCGAACCGCGTCCGCCCGCAGCCGCCAAGTGCTCGGCCGAAATCTCCTTCACATAAGGAATGCGCTGCGCATTCGGATTCTCGCGCGGGTCGGAATCGTAGAGCGAGTCCACATCCGACAGAATGATGAGGAGTTCCGCGTCGATCTTGCTTGCGACATACGCCGAGAGCCTATCGTTGTCGCCGAACGCGTTGCCGATCTCGGCGGTCGAAACAGAGTCGTTCTCGTTGAACACCGGAACGACCCCGTTCTCGAGGAGGGTCTCCACCGTTTTGCGAAGATTGAGGTAGCTCGTGCGGTCGTCCCACTCGTCGCGCGTTACGAGGAGCTGCGCGGAGTTCAGATCGAAGACGCCGAAAGCGCGCCGGTACTCGTCCATAAGGAGGGGTTGGCCGATCGCCGCGCAGGCCTGCCGCAGGCGCACTTCGGTGACGCGCTTCGTGAGCCCAAGTTGGCGCGCGCCCATGCCGATCGCGCCCGACGTGACGAGAATGACCTGCCTGCCCTCGTGGACGAGTTCCGCGAACTGCTCGGCCACGTGGTAGATGTATGCCGTGTCGATTCCGCCCTTTCCTTGCTTTGTGATGGTGGCGGTGCCGATCTTCACCACGATTCTGTTCGCGTGCGCAAGCGCGGCGCGCGCAGCGACGGCATCAGCTGTCTCGTGCGTTTCCATGTCAA
The DNA here is from genome assembly GCA_964466815.1 of uncultured Treponema sp. Classification (GTDB taxonomy): domain Bacteria; phylum Spirochaetota; class Spirochaetia; order Treponematales; family Rectinemataceae; genus Rectinema. The sequence goes on along the minus strand of CAYXOW010000035.1, from coordinate 10,398 downwards.
TCCTCGCTTATACAGTCTCCGCCGGAGCGTCGTTCAGCGGTAGATCTCTGTGAATGAAGTGTTTCTTCCCCGAAGCGTAGTCGTCGACGATTTGCCCCTGCCCTTCGAGTAGCCACTTGTAGGTGAGAAGGCCCTGGAGCCCCATCGGTCCGCGCGCGTGCAGCTTGCCCGTCGCGATGCCGACCTCGGCGCCGAGCCCGTAGCGAAAACCATCGGCGAAACGCGTGCTCGCGTTGTGGTACACCGAAGAGGAATCGACTTCGTTCAGGAAACGGCGCGCAGCCTCGCGCGATGCGCAGACAATCGAGTCGGTGTGGCCGCTCCCATAGCGGTTGATATGCGAAATCGCTTCGTCGAGGGAATCGACGATCTTAACCGCCATACGCATATCGAGGTACTCCACCGACCAGTCTTCGTCAGTCTTCAGCGCGTAAGGAATGGCAGGCGCGCCTGCGCGCCCGGCAGTTTCAGCTTTTTCAGCCCCGCGAGCGTTCTGTTCAGTTACTTTGCCATCTTTAGACTGCGCGCTGTCCAGCATCGCGGCCGTTCTCGGGCACACATCGAGCACTACACCCGCCGCGCTGAGCGCGCGCAACAGCGGGACGAGCCCAGAAATTGCGAATTTTTCATTCACGAGCAGCACTTCCGCTGCATTGCAGGTGGCGGGATACTGCGTTTTCGAGTCGAGCACGATCGCAGTCGCCATCGCTAGGTCGGCATCCTCGTGCACATACACGTGGCACACACCGTCCGAGTGACCGAGCACGGGAATGCGGCTCGTCGCCTTGATTTTGGCCACGAACTCTTTAGAACCGCGCGGAATCACGAGGTCGACATACTGATCGAAACTGAGAAGTTCGCCGATCTCCTCGCGGGTTTCGAGAAGCGTGAGCCAGTAACGAGGAAGGCCTGCCGCTTCCCCGGCTTCCGCGATCGTCGAGGCGAGCGCCGCGTTGCTCGCGCGCGCCTCGCTTCCCCCTTTGAGCACAATGGCGTTACCGCTCTTCACCGCGAGCGAGGCCATCTGCACAAGCGCATCGGGCCTGCTCTCGAATATCATCGCGATAAGCCCAATTGGGCAGCTTATTCTGCGCAGCACAAGCCCCTCATCGAGAAGGCGCGCCTCGAGCACTCTGCCGACAGGATCGGGCATCGCGATGAGGTCGCGTATTCCCGAACGCACCTCGGCGAGTTTTTTTTCGTTGAAGCTGAGTCGCTTGAGAAGAGGCGTTGCGAGCCCTTCGGCGCGCGCCGCCTCAATATCCTTCAGGTTCGCATCGAAAATCGACGCTCGATTGCGGTCGAGGGCCTGCGAAATGCGCTCCAGGGCTTCATTTTTGATCGCCGTGTCCACCGAGAGCATCGCCGTGGCGGCGCGCGCCGCAAGCTCGAGCCTTTCCTGCATAATCATGCGCACAACTATAGCAAAAAAGCCGGCAAATCAGCCAGAGGTCATGCCCTGGCGTTTTGTTTGCTCAGTCTGTAATTCTCTTTTTCAGAATACATTTCCTGATCGGCGGAATCGAGAAGCCTGGCAAAGAGTTCCGGGGTCACCGCGCGCATGCTCTCTTCATACGATGCGGAGCCGATACTCACCGAGTAAAAGAACTGTTCCATTCCTCCCGCGCTGAAAATAGGAGATGCCGCGATGCGCGCGCGCAGATCATTGATCAGCGCGTCGATTCGCGAGCGGGTGGAGGATGGAAGAATGATGAGAAATTCATCGCCGCCTGTGCGCACGACAATGTCGTCGTTGCGCAAGAGCGATTTCATGATCGCCGCGGCGTCCTTGAGCACTGCGTCTCCTGCCGCGTGGCCGTGCGTGTCGTTGATCGATTTCAGATCGTTGATGTCGATGACGAGGAGGGAGAAATTTCGCTTGAGGGTGCTCTGTATCTCGTCGAGAATAGTGCGATTGTAGAGCCCGGTGAGTGGGTCGTGTACGCTCTCTTCCCGGAATTTCGCCGCACGCGCTTGCTCTTCGAGGAGACGTCGATTTTGATTGAGAATTTCCTGTACGATGAAGCCCGCCGCTGCCATGATCATGATGCTGAAGCCGTAGTGCGAGAGATAGATGGAGCCCTTGCTGAGGAAGGTTAAAAGCGTGTCGCGTATGGACATGACGCTCGCGATGGTCACGCCTCCGACGAGCAGCGCGTGGCTTCGCGTGAGGTTCTTTTTCCACAACAGGAGAATCGTTAGGTACATCGGAAGCGGAATAATGGTGAGGAAAGTCCACGAGTACATGGCTTTCAAACCGATCATGGTTCGTGGGATCAGCAACAGGACAACGCAGAGACCTTGAAGGGCGATGAACAATTTGTCGAACCAGGCTTTTCCGTTTCCGCTCAGCGCGCTGAATCCGATAAGGAAGAAAATGGCTGCAAGGTGGCGCAACATCGCGACAATGCGCTTGAATTCGATGAGCGGTACGAAGAGCGTTTCGAGTGTGACAAAATCGGTCAGGAACAACATGGTACAGAAGGATGCGAGGCCGAGGAACAGCATGGCGTTTGGACGTAGGTCGCTTCCTTTGCCCGTGAGGAGCAGCACGATTCCGAGTACCGCCAGCGCTCCTATGATGCTGAGAATGATTTTTTCACTGAGGAATTTCAATAAGCCAATGAAGAGCGATGCCTTCGGCCCCGGCAGGAACAGATAGGGCGCGTGCGGAAGGCCAACTTCGTATGGCCCCTGAATATCGATCGCCAGCGTATTGGTGGCTTGGAGATACGAGGCCGGCATAGTGAATATTTTGGCGGAATTCCAGATGTTTGAATTGCCCGAGATCATGTCGCCCTGCGAGCCGAGGAATTGGTCGTTCCAGTACACGCTCATCGCGGTTCCGGCGATGTAGGGGAATACGAGGTAGATGTAATCGCCAGACGTGCGCAATGTCGGGGTGTAGGAGAGATGTGCGGTGATATGGTACAAACCTGGCGCATAGGCAGGGTTTCGGAAGGCTTGAAGAAAGGAATTTTCCAGGAGGGTGTGTGTAACCCCTTGCGGGTCTACAGCGCTGTAGAAAGGGTCGAAGCAGAGCGCGTCGTCTGGAATTCTATAGAGGATACGCGGTAGCAAGAGAAACACAAGCGAGACGCCGGCGACGACGAAGATGAGAATTGACCTCAACCGCATAGAGTATATTCTATGCACCTGATTACATTGTCAAGTTTGAATTGAAAAGGTAAAATAACAAGATACGCACAAATTCAGCACGAAAGGAAAATCTGCATGAACACAAGGACAATCGGATTTATCGGCCTCGGTGTTATGGGCGGGGCGATGGCAGGACATATCAAAGCTTCGGGCGAGCGACTCCTCATCAACACGCGCACAAAGAGCAAAGCACAGATGCTGATCGACGCGGGCGCCGAGTGGCGCGACACACCGAAGAAGCTCGCGCGTGAGTGCGACATCATCTTCACTATGGTCGGCTATCCCAGCGATGTCGAAGAAATTTATTTCGGCCCCGAGGGACTCATTGAAAATGCGCGGCCTGGAACGATCCTCGTCGACACCACCACATCGAAACCCAGCCTTGCGGCGCGCATTTACCGCGAGGCGAAGGCGCGCGGAATCGGTGCGCTCGATGCACCTGTTTCGGGGGGCGATATCGGCGCCAAGAATGCGACACTTTCCATCATGGTGGGTGGCGACGCGGATGTGTTCGAACGCGTGAAGCCGCTTCTCGAGGTTATGGGGAAAACGGTGGTGCTCCAGGGTTCCGCAGGCTCGGGCCAGCACACAAAGATGGCCAATCAGATCGCCGTTGCGGGCAACCTTCTAGGAACCACCGAGGCTCTCACCTACGCGAAGCATTCAGGGCTCGACCCCAACCGCATTCTTCTTTCAATCGCGAATGGAGCCGCGCAGAGCTGGCAGCTCACGAACAACGCCCCTAAGATGCTCAGTGGCGACTTTAACCCGGGATTCTATATCAAACACTACCTCAAAGATCTGCGCATCGCCCTTGAAGCCGCGCATGAAATGAAAATCGAGCTTCCCATGCTGACGCTCGCCGAACAACTTTTTGCAAAAATGGTCGCTGAAGGTATGGGAGAGCTTGGAACGCACGCGATTTATACGCTCTATGAGCGTGGGCTTGTCTAATCGGTATCGAATAACGCAGCAATAAAATTAATGAAATTCGTTTCGCGGCCGATATTCTAGAGTAGAAAGGCAGCGATATTAGATTATGGTGCAAAGTGTAAAGAAGATATCGACGAACATCGCCCAACCCGACGAGTTATGGCGTCATATCTTCGACACCGAGCAAGCCGGCATCATCATCAGCATCAATGCAGTCATACAAGAGATAAATCGCACTGCTTTGGACATGATCGGAGCGCGCACCAAGGCGGATGTCATAGGCCTGCCTTTTTTTGAGACAATTCTCTTTCCAGAGTACATTCAGCCCGCCAAAGAGCGCGAATTGAGTCTTCGCAGTGGAAAGTCTTCTCTGCCGCCTATGGAGATCCGGATCAAACGCCGTGATGGAGGTTCGATCGACGCGCTCATCTCCGCTACCTCGTGGATCCGCGACACCGATACGATCATCGAATCCATGATCATCGACATCACCCCACTGAAACAGCGAGAGCGTTTGCATGAGGCCATATCGAAACTTATGGAGATCGCGGTCAGTGAAGAACTCTCGACGAACACAGCCTTAGCGGTGAGACACGCGCTCGACGCCATGCACGCCCTCTACGCGATACAGCACAACTGCGGATATATCAGTTTCAACCGGCGTGAAAGTCCATTCTTTGCTGCTTCCAGCCCGATTCGCTCCTCTTCGAGCGAACTTTTGCTGTCGTATGAACCGCTTGAAGAGAAGACGAAGGCCTGGCTCTGCACGCGCGCCAAAGCAATCAGTCGCTGTGAGCCGTGCGCGGGTAAATTTTATAGAATTCCGTTTGAGTCGGGAGATCATCAAGAAGTACTGCTGGCTCCATTTTTCTACCAAGATCAGCTTGAGGGAAGCTTTTTTTGGATTTTTCCGCACACAATGGCATTAAAGTCGCTCCGCGACGATGACGCGCGTCGCCAAGCATTTATTCTTGCAGCTTCCACCGCAATGACGAATTTTATGATGCGTCTCGACAATCAGCACAAGAGCTCCGACTTGGCCATTCTGCACCGGGCTGCCATTGAGATCGGGAAAATGGGCAACCTTCAGCAGATTGCAAACACCGCGCTCGATATCCTTTTAAAGGAAAAATCGTGGGCTCCTTCGGTTATCCGATTCAAATCCCGCACCAGCGGCGTGCTGGAAACTGTCGCCTACCGGGGCCTCACGGGCATCCCGCAGCGAGAAAACGAACAAAGGATACGCCAGCTCAACAGAATCATCAATCGATCGGGAAAGGGAATGATCGGCGCTGTCATCGCCACCGGCTATCCGATACGTTCTCTCGATCTGCCCGCCGATCCTCGCTATGTGGAGACATATCCCGGCATTCGATACGGCATTTATGCCCCCATCGTCATTGAGGAACGGACAGAAGGAGCCGTCGGTGTCGAGAGCGCATCGTACGCGTTCACCGAGAGCGACCTTCAGCTGCTATCTTCGATTGGCGAAATCGTGGCCATGGCGGTAAAGTCGGTGCGTCTCATCGAAGTGCTTCGTGAACGTGTGAGCTGGCTCGAGGTGCTCCACAACGTGAACCAGCAGATCGGCATCGAGACCAAGCCCGAAGAACTCTATCAAATTCTCGTCGATAAAGCCGTAGAGGCGACAGGGGCTGAAGCAGCAGCAATGTTGATTTTCAATCCCTCCAACTCTTTGCTTGAATTGCGTGCCTCCTCCGGTTGGCTCAATAGAGTTTTCCAAGAGCCTATGGGGAGCACGGAGGGAATTTCTGGGAAAATATTCACGACAGGCGCGACGCATCTCTCTTCATTTCTTCGCCGCGATCCGCTTCTCGCTGCTCGAAATCGTCACCTCGTTCCACCGGGAAAAGCGAATATCGGCGTGCCGGTCATCGCAGAGGGGACGATCATCGGAGTATTCCATATCACGTTAAAAGCTCCAGTTTCGTTCAACAGGGAATTCATCGAGCTTGTTGAGATATTCGGCTCGTATGCAGGCATTATTATAGGCCGAATGCAGCGAATCGACGCGCTGCGGAATACCGAACGTCAACTCCAGACGGCGTACGATGAGACCCTCGAGGGGTGGGCGAGGGCAATCGGTATCCGAGACGATGAAACGCTGATGCACACCGAGAGGGTGGCTAAAATAGCCGAAGCGCTCGGTAGGTCGTTTGGACTGGGCGCACGAGAGTTGGAAAATCTGCACCGGGGGGCGCTTCTGCACGATGTCGGAAAGATAGGTATACCCGATTATATTCTCCTCAAACCTGGAGCCTTGAATGAAGAAGAGCGGAACATCATGCAGACGCACGCTTCGTTCGGATATGAGCTTTTGAAGCCGATAAAGTACCTCGAGGAAGCACTTGTGGTGCCCTATTGCCACCATGAGCGCTGGGACGGGGCGGGGTATCCCCGTCAGCTCAAGGGCGATGAAATTCCGTTTTTAGCGCGCATTTTCGCGATCGCGGATGTCTACGACGCAATGACGAGCAATCGGCCATACCGCGCCGCGCGTACTTCGCAAGAAGCGCTCGAGTACATTCGAAGTCAGTCGGGGAAACACTTCGACCCGCGTGTGGTGGAAGCATTCCTGAGCATCATCGACTCCATCGAATGTTGACAGCATCGAGCGGCGGTTAAAGCTGTCGGCCTGTCCTCAACTTTTCCTCAAAGCGCTCAAGTTCTTTTTTGGAGAGGTGCGAGAGTGACCCGGAGTTCGTTTCTTTTGGGACGGCTGATGAAACGGGCCCTACCGCGGAGGAATCTCGCATTTCAGCAGGCTCGACGTCGACAGCCAATCGGCGGCGGAGCTCTTCCATCTCCGGTCCGGAAAAGCGGACCCCTTGAAGGGTGTGGCGCTCAAAGCTTTCGGTGGCGGCAGGTGCGACAGCTTTTGTGATTTCGAGTATCACGCGAGCGTATTCGCGGATTTCGCGCTGTGCATGCGCGTCGAGCCTCAGCATCAGGAATCTGAAGAGGTTGTGGAGGTCGATCTGCCAATACCACTCGGTGTAGAGTGAGAGCGGCAGCGCGATGCGAGAGATTTCGCGAGCGAGGCCGAGATCGATGAGTTCTTTGTAGCGATTGTAGGATGCTTTGGAGCCTTCTGCGAGAATCTCTTGGATGCGCACAGCTGTGGTTTCGTCGAAGGGAATGGTGGCGCGGCCCTGTTTGTTGTCGTCGCTCTGCGGCGCGAGGGCATCGGGGGCGGGCATGAAGAATTCATCGCGCATCACCGAGTAGCGACCGGAAATTTCGTTGACGCGCGCGGTGCGGTGGCGAATCCACTGCCGCGCCACGAAGATCGGAAGTTTTATGTGGAAGGTGAGTACGACTTGTTCGAAGGGGCTTGTGTGTTCGTGGCGAAGAAGGTAGTCGATGAGAGCTGCGTCTTCTCGGTAGCTCTTGGTGCCTTCGCCGTAAGAGACGCGAGCGGCTTGCACAATGCGTTGATCGCCGCCGAGATAGTCGACAAGTCGAACGAATCCTCTGTCGAGCACTTTGAATTCTTTGTCGAGAATCGCTTCCGCTTCGGGAACTATGCAGTGGGCCATGGGCGGATTCTAGCAGAAAAGTTCAGTTCGCGCAGTATGCAGACTCCCTGATATGCAATTCTCGTGATAGGATACGAGGAATGAACACTCAAATCGAAGGCAGTTTTCAACGAATTCCAGGCGGTATGCTTACCATTTTTTTTCGAGCATATTCGCCTTTTGTGTGCGACACCCCATTCCTCGAATTGGGCGAATTCGATATTCGCCAGCTCTGCAACGCGCTCGGCAATGAGTGCCGAAAGGCCGAATCTGCATCCGGGGTGCGCGCATCGGAACTCTCCAGTTCTACATCGCGCTTTGTGCTGGTGAATGGGTGGCAGTCGTGGTCCTTTGCCGGGGAACTTGCGGGCGGCGAGCGGCCGCGCCGCGCCTTTATCCGGCGCGACCTCAATGTCTTTGTGGACCATCCCGCAGAGGCTGAGCTGCGCCGCCTGGCGCGGCGCTTCGGCCACCGGCACGATTACATTTCGCATTTTATGCTCGGGCTGCGGGTGGGAGAACTCCGGCTGGCGCTCGTGTCGGACAACGCGCAGCGCTATAAAGGAACAAACAATGCGGTTCAGCCGACAGCTGCATACCTTCCGCCGCTCAGTTTTCTGCTGCGCAACGACAAAGTGCGCATATTCGCCTATGCGGAAGGTGGCGCATTTGAGCGCGGCGAGGTGGTCGCGCGCGTGGTGGTAGCGATCGCCCCCGACTATTTTTCGTTAAAAGATCAGCTTGCCACGATCTGGGGCGCGCGCACGCGTTTCGACGATCTCCGGTGGCTCGCCGCGAATAAAGCAGTCAGCTCCACGCCCGCCGCCTCAGCTGTGCCCACTT
>CAYXOW010000035.1:1515-1850 GCA_964466815.1 uncultured Treponema sp. | reverse complement strand
GGCGGCTACGCTTCCTGGTACAACCACTACACCGCGATCGATGAGCGCATCATCAGCGATGACCTTGCGGCCATTTCTTCCAACGACAACTTCGTCAACGCCTACTTTATACGGCGCAATGCTCCCACCGTGTTTCAGATCGACGACGGCTGGCAGACCATGGTCGGCGATTGGACACCGCACGCGGTCAAATTTCCTCGCGGCATGGCTCACATGGCCAAGCAAATTCGACAGAAGGAGCTCATTCCCGGAATATGGCTCGCGCCATTTCTCCTCATGCCCGGCTCCGCGACGGCGAAAGCGCATCCTGAGTGGGTACTTCGCGATAGACAGGG
>CAYXOW010000035.1:1006-1505 GCA_964466815.1 uncultured Treponema sp. | reverse complement strand
CGGTAAAAGCGGGTTGGAACCCCAACTGGGGCGGCGATGTGTGGTGCCTCGATCTTTCGCTCCCGCCGGTTGAAGACTATATTGCGTACCTTTTCGACACGGTGATCAATAGCTGGGGCTTTCGCTACCTCAAGCTCGATTTTCTCTATGCAGGGCTCATGCGGGGCGCGCATGCGGGGCGGAATGGAGGAACATGGCAGCATTACGCCCGGATCATGGCGCACATCCTCGAGTTCTCACGCGCGCGCGATGGCGCCGCGGTCGCCTTTCTTTCCTGCGGCGCGTCCATCGAGTCGACGGCTCCTTTCATGCCGCTCATGCGCCCGGGCGCCGACCCGCGGGAGCACTGGGAGTGGCCTCAGCTCAGGCTGATCGGTCACCAAGGACGACCCTCGGCAAAAATGAACATGCGCGATAGCATCGGGCGCGCGCTCCTGGATAAAACCTTGTTGCTCAGCGATCCCGATGTCATTTTCTGCCGTACTGACCGCACGAGCCT
>CAYXOW010000035.1:0-915 GCA_964466815.1 uncultured Treponema sp. | reverse complement strand
GAGCTTCGGAACGACTCAACCGCCGTCGGATGGAATGAGTGAGTCGGAGTTCACCGCCCAGCTCATCGAGTGGCTCGCAAAACTCGACAGTCGTGAATTCGCGGTGCAGCGCAGTGCCCGCCGCTCGCCGGAGGTCTATCACTTTTACTCACGCGATGGCTCGATCTACGGTGGCATCAACCTTTCTGACCGGACAAATCATTTTATGTCGCCGAAGGTGCCGATCGACGCCGAAACTGGCGTGGCGATCTCTGCCACTGCAGCGAATATATCAAATGACACAGCGGGCGCGATTCCCATTCCTCCCCACTCGCTCCTCATTTTCGGCGCGTAGCACGGACGCAATGAGGCGTAACGAAGAAAGGAAAGGCAATGTCGAAAACAATCTATGTCATCGGTCACAAGAACCCCGACACCGACTCTGTGGTCGCCGCAGCCGCCTACGCGGCGCTCAAGCGTGCGCAGGGGCTGTCGCACGTGCGCGCTGCCCGAGCCGGCGCCGCAAATCCTCAGACTGAGTACATTTTCCAGCGCTTCGGCGTTCCGCTTCCCGATTTTATTCCTGATCTCATTCCGAAAACGGAGTACTATATCGACGAAGCTCCCCCGGTTATCGACGAGAACGCGCCGCTCTGGGAAGCTCTTGCCCAGCTCGAAAAATCGCCTCGCCAGGTCATGCCGATCGTCGACGCCGAAGGGCACTACCGAGGGCTCTTTTACTACAACGCGTTCGCCAAGAACATACTCGCCAAGATCAACCCGCACCGAAAGGCGGTCATCGCGACTTCGATCAACCACCTCATCGCGACGATCAAGGCCCAACCCCTCGTACTGGGAAACGCCGATTCGATGTTCAACGGGCGCATCGTCGTCGCCTCGCTCGAACGCCGCGAATGCCCGGCGTACGCGGGCTGC
>CAYXOW010000034.1:11936-18627 GCA_964466815.1 uncultured Treponema sp. | reverse complement strand
CGAATTGTCGGTGTCGATGTGGAAGCTTTTTCCATCGGATGGGGCCCAGCGATTCTCACAAGACGCGGGAAAAGAACCGAGTGGAGACTCGGCATTCTCCCAATAGGCGGCTACTGTAAACTCAAAGGTGAAGATAGTTTCCGCGCAGCGCTCGATAAAAATCTCAACTCCATTCCCACGGAGCAGGGCAGCCTTTATTCAGCTCATCCCCTCAAACGCATCGCGATTGCGGCGGCCGGTCCCATCTTCAATATGCTCTTTGCCATTTTGGTTTTTATTATCGTCGCCGCGATCGGTACTTCGATACAGACTGCGCCGAACAGGATTGTGCTTTCGAGTGAGACCGGGATAGCACTTCAAAGCAACACGTTAAATCCCGCGAATGTCGCCGGTTTGCAGAGTGGTGATGTAATAACCACGATCGATGGGAAGCCAATTAAAGATTACAGCGATCTTCAGCAGATCATCGCGAGCAATCCTGATACGCCACTTCACCTCGAGGTAGAACGTTCGGGATCGATCTTGCACCTTACGGTAACACCTCGTCTCGACCCAAATTCGGGGGCAGGAATGATCGGTGTATATGCGTGGATCGACCCTGTTATCGACTCTGTGAAGAGCCAGAGCCCTGCCGCTGTCGCTGATTTCCAAGCTGGCGACATCATCACTGAAGCCGACGGGAAAGCCATTCGAAACACTATCGATCTTATGAACGCGTTCGCTTCGTCCAATGGCACACTAAACATCACCATACTTCGCAACGGTATACAGCACCATCTCACTATCGTCGCTAAGAGTCTGAGCGACGCGGGACTTCAATTCAAAGGCATTGTGAGAACCGATAAAGCCTCTTCGCTCGCTGACGCAATTTCCCGTGGATTTAAAGAGACAGCGTCGACATTTGCCCTTACGCTGAAGAGCATCGGCCTTTTATTCCGAGGGGTGAATGTATTTAAAGCGGTATCGGGCCCCGCGCGTATCACGTATCTCATAGGCTCCGCCGCAACTGAGCAGTTCAAGGCTGAGGGATTTGCAGGACTCGTGCCGGTGCTCAGCTTCCTTGCGTTCCTCTCGGTCGGGTTAGCGATCATGAATCTTCTCCCTCTGCCGATTCTGGATGGCGGTCTCATTCTCATGTTCATCATCGAGCTCGTGCGGCGCAAAGCGCTCAGTCCACGAGCGCTCTACCGCTATCAATTTGTCGGTGCGGCGCTTGTGTTGATTATTTTTGCCATCGCAACTATGAGCGACATTTTCTTCTTCACCGGGAAGTAGGCTCCTAAAATCGCGATGGCGCGTTGCTGTTCGACTCACGAGCTTGCGTCATTGTGATTCTTGTGGAAGCTCTGTGCTCATTTGTGTTCGTGACGATCCATATTGACAAACTTTGCGTAGCTATTCTTAAACCAGACGGATGTTTTTCCAATTGGGCCATTGCGTTGCTTTGCCACGATGAGATCTGTTTCGACTTGATCGCTCTGTTGGTCGTGCCCTTTCGCCATCTCCCGTTCACGGTGTAAAAAGATGATGAGGTCGGCGTCCTGCTCGATCGATCCCGATTCTCTAAGATCAGCGAGGGTTGGTTGCTTACCCTCAGCCTCGCGCTTCAACTGAGAGAGCGCCACCACGGGGATGTTGAGCTCGCGGGCGAGTGCTTTGAGGCTGCGAGATATGGCCGAAATCTGCTCCCAGCGCGGTAAATCAGCGTTTTCGTGAGTTATGAGGGTGAGGTAATCGATAAAGAGAATCCTTATACCGCGCTCGAGAACCAGACGGCGCGCCATTGTGCGCAGTTCGAGAAGTTTCATGTTCGGCATATCGACAATGTAGAGCGGCGCTTCGTAGATGCGGGCAGCTGCCTCCATGAGACTGTCATAATCGGTAGTCCGTATTCTCCCGGTGCGTATGCGCTCGGCGGGAATTCTAGCTTCTGATGAAATAAGTCGAAGCATGATCGCTGATTCCGACATCTCGAGCGAAAAAAAGGCTGTAGGAATTTTCAAATCGATCGATGAGTGAGCAGCCATGGTGAGTGCCAAGGCGGTCTTCCCCACCGAAGGTCTCGCTCCAATCACGATGAATTCTGAATTTTGAAGACCGCTCGTCATGCTGTCGAGGTCGGTCAATCCGGAAGGCACCCCAGTAAAAGCTTCTGGGTTAGTGCTCAACTTTTCTATTAGGAGCATCGTTTCCGTAACGATCTCTTTCGCGGAATGGTACTCAGCGGTGCGTCTGTTCTGAGAAATTTCGAATATTTTTGCCTGAAGTTCATCGAGGACTCGGTCGATGTCCATCGTCTCCTCGTGAGACATGGCGGCCATCTCCGCAGAGAGTTGCACAAGGCGACGCCGTGTAGCCATTTCCTGCACGATGCGCGCGTAGTATTCGATATTTGCTGCGGAAGGTGTAAAGGAAGCTAGACTCGCGACATAGGCCGAACCCCCTACTCTGTCGAGACTCCCTCGCCCACGCAGCTCTTCAGCGATGGTTATGAGATCAGGTTTGAGCCCCTTCTCGTGCATGGCGAGAAGCGCCTCAAAAATCTCCTGATTCGCGGGTTCGTAGAAGCTTTCAGGCCTCAGAAATTTCAAAACATTGTTGATGGACTCAGGGTCGAGGAGAAGCGCACCAAGGCAGGCTTGCTCGGCGTCTCCATTGTAGAGGGGCAATGTATCTTTGAGTGTCTGTCCAGCCATCGGAACCGCCTTTCAGAATTGCGTCAGCGCAATCTGCACTCTATATCCAGCCGCTTCCGGGGTCAAGCGAATGAGTCGGGCGAAAAAATGCCCACCCCCTTGAGGATGGGCAGTAGCAATGCTTATAGCGTGCGATATTCACACTTTTCCGGGCGCAGGAGCGCCGCCGCGCGCTACATTCAGTTCAACTGACCTCGGTTGACAGCAGCCTCGAATGCAGCGGCCTGCTCTTCGGCGGTTGCGGGTTCGGTCTCGACGCGCTGACGTCGGGCGCGCGGTTTCTTAGCTTCGCCCTCCTCAGCCTTTTTTTCGCCTGCCGAAGCGACGATCTGGGCTTCGACGGAGCACTTAAGGATCGCCTCTTCCTTCTCGTAGAGATGGATGAGCACCTTGTAGTTCCCGACTGATTTGATGGACCTTCCGGGCACTTCAATTTTCTTGCGGTCGATCTCGATGCCCTTCTTGAGAAGCTCATCGGCGATACTGTGGTTTGTCACGGCGCCGTAGAGCTTGCCGTTGTTGCCGGCGGGCATCGTGATGACGAGCGCCTCAGATTCGATCTTCTCCTTGAGAGAACGAGAAGCCAAACGCTTCTGTTCCTTGATCGCGAGAATTTCCGCTTGGCGCTTCTGGAGCATTCCCGCAGTCTTCTCGTTGTACACCATGACGAGTTTTTTAGGGAGAAGATAATTGCGAGCATACCCGGGAGCGACTTCCTTAATATCTCCAATTTCTCCCAAATTTTCTATGTCCTGATTCAGTATGACTTTCATGTTCAGGCTCCTTTGCGAATTCGATATTGCAGCCACACTTCCGATACACCAAGCATCGGAATAAGAATGGCGATGGCAAGCCCAACTTTTGTGTCGAGCAGTATGAGTGCGATCAATATCGCCAGCGTGAGGCCGACGAGTCGACGCATTCCCTTGAGCGTCAAAAAATGTGAAATAACCGATAACCCCTGAATTGCGTACCACGAGGCAGCACTGAGCGAGAGGTTCCATGCGATCATCGCGACGAGGCCGTTCAGTTTTCCATAGAGCACCGCGAGAAGAAGTCCCCACGATGCGATGCTTGGCCACAGTAGCCACGACGGAACACTATAAAATGCTCGAACCGCTGTTGTCTTTTGGTCGATCGTCTGATTTTTCAGAGCGCTCAGCCTCGCGCCGAACCACCAGCTGCCCGCAAGGACAAGCCAGATTACTGCGCCGAAACCATTCATGATCACCGAAACAGCGGGGCCGACATAGCTCTGTTCTATCGTAGCGACATCGAGGCCCGTGATCCCTGCAGTCGCTCCCGCTGACGAGAGAAGCTGAGAAATCATTGCGGCAATTGAATACTGGACTTCTTTCGTGCCGATGCTGGCAGCCAGCATAAAGCCGAAGACAATTGAAAGCGCGACAGAAGTGAGCATCAATTTCTTCCATGTCTCGAAGACCACGCAGTTCATGATGCACATCGCGAGCAAGAACGCGGCGGGAGGCAGAAGCGTCTCCATGAGTGTCGACACTTGCAGCACACCGTAGTTCGAAAGCCTCAGCGCATTCCCAACCCCAATGACGACAATCGATGTGAGCAGAGAGAAGAAACCCTCTTTTTTGCCCTCTCTGCTGAAAATGTACTGAATGGGGACGAGGAACGCGAGCGCCAACAAGCCACTCACATAGAGGAGCCCCGACAGTAGCCCCGATCCAAGGTAGGATGGGAGATGCCGAGCCCCTGTGTGGGAACTCGTGGGGGTCATTTCATGCTGGGCTTCCATGCTATTTGTACTCTCTGGGGTATTCTTCGAAAATCACTTCACCACGTAGGGCAGAAGCGCAAGAGATCTCGCGCGCTTGATGTTGACGGCGAGAAGGCGCTGGTGCTTTGAGCATGTGCCGGTTATGCGCCGCGGAAGGATTTTTCCGCGCTCGGTGGTGTAGCGGCGCATAAGGTCTGCATCCTTGTAGTCGATCTTCACGTTCTGCGTGCAGAATCTGCACACTTTCTTGCGGAAGAATCCTTTGCCTTTGCGCGGACCATTGCGGTCGTCCTGGTCTCGTCGCATATCCTGCTGGTCGGCATCGCCACGCGACGCCTTCGCTTCTTCAATATCTTTCATTTCATCCATAGTAATCTCCTCATTAGAACGGAATGTCATCGGTGAATTCATCGACGCTCGGAGAAATCGGCGCAGGGCCGTTCGAAGATTCTGACCTTGTCGCCGCCGCACTGTCGGAGGAATATCGTCGACCATTCGGATCGGAACCCTGTGGTGGAGAGCCGAGCGGGCGAATTGTGGAAGCGACGATGACCACTTTGGATCGTTGCTGACCATCCTTCTCCCAGCGGTCCTGACGAAGCTCTCCCTGCACCGCCACTTGGCGGCCTTTGAGGAGATACTTGCTCAGACCCTCCGCGCTCTTTCCATAGAATTCGATATCGAAATAGTGTGGCTCATCAACCCACTGATCATCCTGCTTCTTCGAGCGGTTTACCGCGATGGAAAACCTGCAGATGGGGAGGCCGGATGGCGTGTATTTCAGCTCGCTGTCGCGGGTGAGACGTCCCACCAGCACAGCAACATTGATATCGCTCACGATGTGCTCCTTCTTCGAATGCCCGGAATGGCGCTATTCTTCGATTTTGACGACGAGGTGCTTTAAAATTGACGGGCTTAGCTTGATGGCTCGCTCGAGGGTGACGATCGCTGCCGGCTCCATGCCCATGCGATACAGCATATAGTGCGCGCGCATCTTTTTACCAATGGGATATGCGAGAGGTCTATCTCCCATATCATCTTCTTTTACATCAGTCGCCTTGAACTGCGCGAGCAGCTCGGCAACCGCCTGTTTGCCTGCCTTGAACTGATCTTCCTCAGAGTTCAAGACAGCGACAAGTTCGTACTGTCTCATTCATTCCTCCCTGTGGACGTATGCGCCCATGCGGGCGCTCATGATCCGGCGACTAGGACCGGATAAAGAGGGCCTAGTCTATATATCATAAAAGAATGCAAAGGGCAAGCGCCGACCGCTTGCACGACACGCATTTTGCCCGCATAATAGTGCCGCTTTCGCTTTTTTAACTCAGCTCGACGATCATGTGGAGTTATTATGCCGACTATTCAGCCGCGAGTACTCAAAGGTTTCCGCGATTCTCTCCCTGAAATGGAATTGACGCGCGCAGCGCTGGTGGACAAACTCGAGAAGGTTTTCGGTCTTTTCGGATTCGTGCCGATCGACACCCCGGTGCTCGAGTACGCCGAAATACTGCTTGGAAAAGGTGGCGGCGAGACCGACAAGCAGGTGTACCGCTTTCGCGACCACGGCGACCGCGATGTCGCGATGCGATTCGATCTAACTGTCCCTTTTGCACGCTTTATGGCGGAGCATGTCGATCAGCTCTATCTGCCGTTCAGGCGCTACCACATTGCGAAAGTCTGGCGTGGTGAAAATACGCAGCGCGGTCGCTACCGAGAATTCATGCAGTGCGACTTCGACATCGTAGGAACCGACTCCGCCTCGGCGGACGCCGACATCTTGCTCACGGCCGCACAGGCGATGAAAAGCCTCAATGTCGGCGATTTCACGCTCAGAATCAACCACCGCGCCCTCTTTAATCGGTTTCTTTCGAGGATCGAGGCCCGTCATGCCTCGGTGGAGATCCTGCGCACTGTCGATAAGATCGAGAAGATCGGCGCTCAGGCTACGATCGATCTCCTCTCCACCTTTATCGCCCCAAACCTCGCACAAGAAGTGATCGCCTTCATCCAAAAAGAGGACAGTTTCGAAAAAACACTCGACAAGATGCTCTCGTACTGCGCACCGGGTGATACTGAAGCGATCGCCGCTCGCAATCGACTCCGCGATATCATGGCCTGTGTCGGCGCGGCGGGCTACGAGCGCAATGTAGTTCTCGATCCGAGCATTACCCGAGGGCTCGACTACTACACCGGCATGGTGGTCGAGACGAGCACGCCGGAGGTGCGGCGGGCGCGGAAGGCGTCG
>CAYXOW010000034.1:11680-11892 GCA_964466815.1 uncultured Treponema sp. | reverse complement strand
AATTGCCAGGAGTCGGTGCCTCCGTAGGCCTCGACCGACTCATCGCTGCGCTGGAGGCAAACGGCGCTGCGGCGACAAATGATGTTTCGACTCAAATCCTCATAATCAACCAAGAGAATGTCGCGCTGCAGGAGCTGCACGCGCTCGCAGCGAGGTTGAGAAGCGCGGGTTACTCCACGGAAGTGTTCCCTGAGACAAGAAAACCGCTCGTA
>CAYXOW010000034.1:11335-11579 GCA_964466815.1 uncultured Treponema sp. | reverse complement strand
CGGCGCGAAAATTTCGAGGTTAACGATTTCGAAGGGCTTCACGGCGCACTGGAACGAGAGCTGCATAAACATGGACAGAACTGAACCGAACGACCTCGCCCCCAAGCCCGACCACGGCAGACAGCTTCTCGACGGAAGCGTGCACTCCTATGTGCTTCGCTCAGGAAGAATGACCGACGCGCAGCGACGCGCGATTGCGTTGTACGGTCAGGATTTTCTCGTGGCGTATCACGAGGCCGGCCAT
>CAYXOW010000034.1:4364-11299 GCA_964466815.1 uncultured Treponema sp. | reverse complement strand
TCGACGTTGGTATCGGGATGGGTCAGGCGACCTGGCGCATCGCCCGCGACAGACCGCAGTACAACTACATAGGAATCGAGGTGCACGCACCCGGCGTAGGACGCCTTATCATGGACGCCAAAGCGGCCGAACTCACAAATATAAAAATTATCCAGCACGACGCGATCGAGGTTCTTCGCTCGATGATCCCGCCTGAAAGTCTGGCTGGAATTCACCTGTTCTATCCTGACCCGTGGCCGAAAAAGCGCCACCACAAGCGAAGGCTCATGCAGGATGGTGTCATCGAGCTCATGGCCCGAAAACTAGAACATGGAGCATATCTCTACTTCGTGACCGATATCGAAGAGTACGCATATTTCTCGAAGGAAGCGCTGGATAGATGCGAGCTGCTCCACAACACCTGTGCAGGTTTCGCTCCGCGTCAGGAGTGGCGTCCTGAAACGAAATTCGAACATCACGCGAAGAATTCAGGCAGAGGCAGGTTCGAACTTCTCTACACCCGCCGCTGAGGTTCCGGATCGCACATCGTACCATCGTACGAGCGCTTCCTGTTAAAGCGCACTGAAGAACTCACTGAGTCTACGATAGAGTGTGCCGATTTTCTCTTTGAGCTCTGGGGGGCTATCCAGTTTTTCGGCGTAATCGACGAGGAGCTCCGCGCTCGCAAGGCTTTGATTGAGGGCCTCCGTAAATGTTCTCGACGGTTGATACCAGAAATTGCCCGCGCCGTCGGAATAGAGTCCCAAGAAGCCATACTTCCCCGACTTCCTGAATTTTGCGACGTGCAGGATCATATCGAAAGATTCGGTGAGAGAGGCAAGGGTCTCACCCATAGATTCCTGCATTTCTTCGAGCGAAAAATTCTTTTTCTGCGGCCACCTCGTCGAGAGATCCTTTTCGATATCGATGAACTTGAGCGCCTTCAGCACTGTCGAGAGTTTCTCGCCACTGAAGAGCTCTCGCTTTTTGTACTCGACTCTGGCCTTGAGTCCTGCGGCGATAGCCTCGTCGCTCGCGCCGATGCGTGGAATAATTTTCGTCAGCTTGTGCCAATCGAGCACGACTGTCCGCTTCGAGCGCTTGGATCGCTCGACGGGGAAGACTTCTCCACCGAGGGTGAAGGTATCGATTGCGCTCGCGATAGCGCCTTCGGCCTCGGCGGTCTCAGATTTTTCCTTTCCCTTCGAGGTTCCTGCACGACTCTCGATCTTCCGCCTTTGGCCGCTCGTCTGCTCGTGACTTCGCTCCATCTGTCCTTGCACCTTCTGCCATTGCTGCTCGACAGCCCCTGTTCCACGAAGGGCGATGAGCCGCTCAGCGAGTTCCGGTGAAATTTTGTAGAGCTGCTGTTTTGAGAGAGGCGACACAGACATCGCGTACATCCTCGTGGTGCGGACGATCTCTCCGGCTACGATGAAATCGGCGTCCTGCCTGAACATGACAGATCCTGGGTGAATCTGGATTCGCTCGGCGGTGAGCGAGCGGAAGAGCCCTCTCCCCTGTCTAGCGCAAACGAACTGGATTAGTCCACGGCTCACAGCGCACACATAGTCGGAAATCGTACCGCCTGAGCCAATCGGCACTCCGAGATCGGAGACGATGATCTCGAGCTGCTCCTTGATCCGCACGATCTCGCGCAGTGTCCGCTCGTCGAGGTAGTTTTTCGCGCAGAAATCTGCCTTGTCGCGCGCAGATGAGAAGGCCTCGAAGAGGCGCAGATAAGAAGCGAAGTCACCCATCGGATCCCGAAAACGGTGATGGGCCGCTCTGGCCTCCATCTCTTCGCCTGGCGGCAGAATGTAGGGGCTTATTGTCGATAGAAATGCCGCCGCGATGAGCGTTTCGTGGATGACATCCGGGTAATTCTGAATTGCCTCGACGATCATTCTCGAGAGTTTGGGAAGAAGCGGGAATTCGCACATCATCTCGCCGATCTTCGTGAGCGTACGATCAGGATTGAGAGCGTCGAGGAGGTTGAGCACCTCGATCGCTCCGCGGATCGCGCTTTTAGGCGGCTTCGTGATGAAATCGAAACGCTCGAAATCCGTGATGCCGAGCTCGGCCATACGCAAGAGCACTTCGGACAGATCGGTGCGGTGAATTTCTTCGGTGGGATACAGCGGCCTCGAATCGAAATCATTGATGGAGTATAGGCGGTAGCAGATTCCCGGGCGCGTCCTTCCTGCTCTGCCCTTGCGTTGATTACAGGAGGCTTTCGAAATCGGCGTTTCAATGAGGCTCGCGGTGAAAGTCTTCGGGTTATAGTAGTTTATTTTCGCGAGTCCCGAGTCGACGACCACAGTGATGCCGTCGATCGTCACGCTCGTTTCGGCGATGTTCGTCGCGATGACCACCTTCATTTTGCCTTCGGGCGCAGGGTCGAAGACTCGCTCCTGTTCATCCTTCCCCAGCCTCGAGTAAAGAGGAATGCAGTAGAGTTTCGGCGCCCAACGGCTCGTCATGAGTGTTTGCAGGCACTCTTTAATGGTTTTTTCGCCTGGAAGGAAGATGAGTGCGTCTCCGGGCTCGGCACCTGCATCCCCGTCGAGCACCCTCCCTAGTATCGAGAGGATCTTATCGTAGAGCGCCTCATCCGAGGATCGGAAGTAGCCACCTTCGGTGTGCTGGAGCGCGTCGCCTCGAAAACTCCCGCGGCTTTTGCTGCGTTCATGTGCCCCATCTCTCATGGTTCCGCTTCGAGTGTTCGCACTGCGCGCATCGTCGGCGGTTTCAGGTACGACACGGATAGGATCGTATACGACGCGCACGGGAAACATAGGCGCCTCGATGCGGACCACGGGGCACTCGCTGAAGTACTCAGAAAAAACCTCGGCATTGATCGTCGCTGAAGACACGATGACTCGAAATTCACTGCGCGATTCCAGCACGTTCTTCAGCAAGCCCAGAATGAAATCGATATTGAGGCTGCGCTCGTGTGCCTCGTCCACCATAATCACCGAATATTTCGAAAGATAGGGATCGAGTTTCATTTCCTGGAGCAGGATGCCATCGGTCATGATCTTTATGGCGGTTTCGGCCGTCGTAGCATCTTCGAAGCGCATCTTGTACCCCACGATGCCCGGGACCTTTGTGTTGAGCTGCTTCGCGATGAAATCGCTCACCGAAAGCGTCGCGATGCGCCTCGGTTGCGTGATGCCGATGATTCCGTTGGCCGCGTATCCCGCCTCGTGAAGGATGATGGGAAGCTGCGTCGTTTTTCCTGAACCAGTGGGGCTCTCCACCACAATGACTTGATTGCTTTGAAGCGCTTCGAGAATTTTAGCTTTTTGTTGATAGATGGGTAAATCATGAGGATTCATCATAGCTTCAGTGTAATGGTATACCACGAAATAAACCAGTATCCAGCTTTCCTCGAAGAATCGCTCTCTGCTACACTGTGTGCGTGCAGCAAGATGACTTGTTTTCCGAATCCACAGCCTTCGAACATCCGCTGACCATCTCGCAGATCACCTTGCTTATCCGCGGCGATCTGGAGCGCCGTTTTCCGGACATTACAGTTGAAGGCGAAATTTCAAACTGCAAGGCCGCAGCATCCGGACATCTGTACTTCTCGCTCAAGGATGAAGAGGCGATGCTGCAAGCTGTCATGTTCCGACGCGATCTCCTCTCGTTGTCCTTTGTGCCGAAGGATGGAATGAAGGTAACGGCTCGTGGCGGAATCTCTGTGTATCCGGGCCGTGGGCAGTACCAGCTCATCACGAAAATCATGAGGCAGTCCGGAATTGGCGATATCCTCGCTATGCTTGAAGAGCGCAAGCGTCGATTCGCACGCGAAGGTCTCTTCGACGTCACAAAGAAAAAGTCTATTCCACGCTTTCCGCAGCGGATCGCGGTTGTAACGAGTCCGACTGGTGCGGCGGTGCGCGACATCATCCGAGTCGTGTCGAGGCGCAACTCGGGTGTGAGTATCCTCGTGCTGCCCGCACTCGTACAAGGAGAAGAGGCCGCCGCCTCGATCGCGGCGAGAATCCGTCAGGCAAACGCGTGGAAGCTGGCCGATGTGCTCATTGTGGGGCGCGGAGGCGGTTCGGTTGAAGATCTGCTCCCATTCTCCGACGAACGTGTCGTACGCGCCATCGCAGCGTCCGAAATTCCTGTCATAAGTGCAGTGGGACACGAGACCGACTGGGCTCTTTCTGATTACGCTGCCGATGTCCGAGCGCCCACTCCTTCTGCAGCAGCAGAGATTGCATGCGGCGATCGAGCGCTCATCTATAAAGAAATTTCACATTTCACGGCGATTCTCAGTCAGAGTATGCAGCATACCATCACACGCGAACGGCAGCGTCTTGCCTCGCTCTCGCCTCGTACTATGGAAGGTTTTTTAGTGCGTCATCACCTCGAACTGAGCCAGCGCTTCGATACTGCCCTCGATGCGCTGATCTCTCCGATGAAGGAATGCTTGGAGCATTCACGCTCAAGGCTCGCTCTTGCGACTACCTCAATACAATTATCTAACCCGCAAGAGATTATGAAGCGTGGTTTCTCCATCGTTCGAGCACTTCCTCTTAAAGCGTCGCCGGTACAAGAAAGAGAATTGCCAATCGTTCGGTCTTCCAAAGAACTTCATTCTGGCCAAAACATCCGAATTTCATTCTACCAAGGAGAGGCTGACGCTCAGGTGCTTCAGATCGATCCTTCTGGCGAAAGGAGTACATGATATGAAGGATTTCGAAAAAAATATCACCCGTTTAGAACAACTTGCAGAGAAGATGAGAGAACCTGACATACCCCTCGAAAAATCATTTATTCTGTTCGAAGAGGGTGTGGCCCTTGCACGCAAATTAAAAGATGAACTCGATGAAATGCAAGGGAAGGTGGAAATCCTTCTCAATAGCCTTGAAGATCTCACCACAGGGGAGACTTCTCAGCCCATTGTGAAAGAATTCGAACCCTCTGGATCGAATCGCGATAAGAAGAGCGAAGATCTGGAAGAATGAGCGCATCTTTTGCTCGGATTCGCACTATGCCTCTATGCCCTAGCCCCAATGAAAGGAAGTAGTGATTTGTCCGAATCGGCCAGATCGAGTTCAGCGATGACATCGAGGGGGAGCCATGCAGCTTCACAGTGTTCCTGAAGCACGGCGACCGATTCTGGTTCAAGGTCAATTTCCCATGCCGCAAGCGTGCGTGTTTTCCCTCGATGCACAAAGATGCTCTCTCCCAGTAGACTCTTTACGTGGATGCATGCATTGAATTCCTCAAGGAATTCCCGTGTGAGCGCCTGTTGGTCCGACTCTTTGAACTCGACCTTACCCCCAGGAAATTCCCAACGCAGGCTCATCTCCGTGGTGTCAGCCTTTCGTCGCGCCACAAAAATGAGACCATTCCGACATGCAATTCCTGCGACAGATCGAGCTCGATCTTTAGTCTCAGCAGTTATATTTTCGTGTGTGCAGGTATTGTTCATAGGTCATGCCCCGCTTCTCCTGCATCAGTCTTAGAAGTCAGGCTCGCACACGCTTCGGCAAGTTCCAAAGGTGTAAACCAACCCTTTTTCGAGGAGAGCCTAGCGCCTGCGATACCGTGTGCAACCACGGCACCAATTATCGCCTTGACTGCTTCTTCTTCAGAAAAATCGGGCTCCGATGCTCCACTCGCAAATTTCTCCCGCAACTGACAATGGCGACGAGCGAGAAAACCGCCCGCAAGTCCTGCAAGCACATCGCCGGACCCTGCAATGCCTAGCCCCGAAGCGCTTCCATCAAATATGGTGCATCTTCCGCTCGGTTGGGCGATATGTGTCGTTGAGGCTCGTAGTGCGATTATGGCATGCAATCGCGCTGCAAGCAGACATGTCTGGCGCACAGGCACCGAAGCGTCGAGTAGTCGATCATTTTCCGCGGTCTCTCCACTTTCGATGAGCGGCAGCAAGTCCTTAAATTCACCAGGGTGAGGTGTGAGGACAGTAAGAGCTTGGTCTGATTCCTTCGCTTCATGAAGAAAATCTCTCGCGACACGTGCATAAAGTCGTACCGCATCAGCATCAAGTAAAAGTGGTGTTTTCGATAAAAGCAGTCTCTTCAGTGTCGAGATTCTGCGCTCATCAGTACCCCACCCTGGACCAACGACGATCGCATCCCACATTGCGGATGAAAAGTCTTCATCTTTATATACGCGCACGATCGCAGCATCACCCACCGTGGCGAGATACGACGATACAAGCTCCTCATCGCAGAACAGCGCCACATAGCCCGCCCCTGCGGCCAACGCCCCCCGGACACAGTGCACCGCAGCACCGGCACTCGCTGGGCTCCCTGCCAAAATAGCCACACGTCCACGCTGCATTTTGTGCGCAAAAGGAGAGACATCCGGAAGATAGATCTCCATATCTGATTTTTCGACAAGAAAGGCGTTCGATATCGATTTCTCAGCCCATAAAGGAAAAATGCCATCGACCGGGACAATATTCCCCGCAAAAGGTCTGACAGAGGATGCGTAAATAGCTTCTTTCAAAGGCTCAATGCTGAGCGTCAGGTCAGCGTGCACAATAGGGTAATCGCTTTGCCATTCATCGCTGAGCCCTGAAGGCAGGTCGATCGAAACGATGCGCGGGCCAAGATTATGCTCTGACACTCGAAGTTCCCGCACTGCATTGAGCGCCCTGATTGCATAGGCCGCATCGGATCTCGCCGGGCCCTTCGTGCCTGTTCCTAAAATCGCATCGAGCACCACATCGTACCGCGAAAGCTCCTGAATCAATGTGTGTTCTTCGTGCGAATCCGCATTGTAGCGATTTATAGAAACACCACATCGCTCAGCCCTTATGAGATTTTTCTTAACGGATTCCTTGAGCTCTTCACCTGCAGGGACATACGCCACGCAGCTCTTATACCCTTTCAGTATTGCGTGGCGGAGCATCACAAGCGCATCGCCAGCATTGTCGCCCTTCCCGCATACAGCTGCAATGGACA
>CAYXOW010000034.1:0-4348 GCA_964466815.1 uncultured Treponema sp. | reverse complement strand
ATGTCGCGAACTCGCGCAGAATTTGCGCATACCTGCCGCAATATCAGCGATCACATGGGTATTCAAAGCTTCCCAGAGTTTTCCTGCTGCAATCTCCATCAGCATCTCGTTTGAGAAATCGAACAATTGTCGAGTATACGCATCAAGCTCGAGCGATTGTCGCGAAGAAAGAAGGGGACGCATTCCGGCAGACCTCCTCACTTACTATAGACTTTCATAATTGAGGGGACAACACTACCGCAAGGGGAGCGCCCAAGAGTACATGCGAAGCGTAGAATTCAATTGTGCCAAGATGTAGAGATGTCTATCATCGCCTACGGTAAAAGCAATAAGTTCAGCACTCTTGTCGGGTACCAGAAAGTTTTTCTTACCTACCATTTTTCCTTTCGGACTGTAGCAAAAAATTTCACCACCCAATCTGTCGGACGCCCATTTGACACAGACAATCATATATGATTTTGCAGCAATGAATTGTTGATCGATTCCATTGTCATTCGCCGCGCTCTGCATCGAAAAAGAATCTATAATTTCACCGCTTTCAGCATCGATCACAATCATCCAACTCCCTATTGGTTCTACCGACAGTGCGACACCAGACTGCGGATCCGATTTCTCGAAGTAATAGTTCATCTTTAAAAAAACCGAACGTTTACCCGAAAGAATGCTCGGTTGTTCGTCTTCCAATGAGGCAATAATCCTCGATCCAGGGCTTGAAGGATACTTTTGGATAAGCGAAGCGGGTGTTGGTAAGTTTTGGTCCTTGAGTGCCAACTTGTTTAAAAATACGCCCGCTCTATTAAAAAAGGAAATTTCCATGCCTGATTCCGATACGGTACGGATCGCGAGATCATCATTCTCGAGTACAGTCATCGAAGTAATTCCCGAAAAAGGTGAACCTCCTAGACCATCCTTGCCTAAAGGTTCAAGCTCTGCGCCGCTAGAATCAAATCGTCGAATAGTGCCAGCATCATCGACATAGATCATCTGTCGTGAGTCGACAGCTATCAACTCAGGATCGTCGAAGTGTACCTGAATGGCGAAACGACCCAGTTGCTGGGAAGCTGAGAGGTCGCTCAGCTTGACACTTTTAAGGAGGAGCGGAGCGCTTCCTTTCTGAGGGTCGTACCACATTGCAAGGGTCTGGCCATAAGAGGAGAGGCGCAATATCTTGCCTTCATTCCTGCTAAGGATATGCCATATACCTTTGTTCATCGTAATGCTGACATCGTTGCGCACCGTGGCGGCAACATCTAAAGACGAATCCGATTTGCCGTATCCGATATCGAAGAGTGTACGGCCTTCAGTTACTTTAGCGACCTTTGAGCAGCCGACCGCAATAAGAGCACACACGAATGCCGCTATCAGAAGCGATGAATTCTTCATTGCGCAGATTATACCATTCCTTGACCCTTTATGAGAACGAAAGTATTCTTAAGGCATGTCTGGAAACATCCTCGCAGCGCTCCTGGGTTCGAAAAAAGAAAAAGATATCAAGGCTGCTCTGCCAATTCTCCATAGCATCAACGCTCTTGAACCGTGGGCGTTTTCGCTCTCCGACGCGGATTTCCCCGCCACAACGATAAAATTCAAAGAGAGACTTGCCGCTGGCGAAAGCCTCGACGATTTGCTTCCTGAAGCGTTTGCCCTCGCGCGCGAAGCCGCACGACGAGTCCTCGGGGAGCGACCTTTCGATGTGCAACTCATAGGCGGAATAGCGCTCCATCAAGGGAAAATCGTCGAAATGAAAACGGGCGAGGGTAAAACGCTCTCGTCGGTTCCGGCGGTGTATCTCAATGCGCTCCTTGGAAAGGGTGTGCATGTCATCACTGTTAACGATTATCTCGCTGAGCGTGATAGCCAGTGGATGGGCCGGATATATACCTTTTTAGGACTGACGGTTGGTTGCATCCTCTCTTCGATGGACAATGCGGCGAGGAAAATCTCGTATAGTCGCGATATTACGTACGGTACCAATAACGAGTTTGGTTTCGATTATTTGCGCGACAACATGGTGTGGTCACTCGACCAAAAAGTGCAACGGGGCCACGCTTACTGCATCATCGACGAGATCGATTCCATCCTCATCGACGAGGCGCGCACTCCCCTCATCATTTCAGGTGCCGCGGACGACGACACGTTCAAAGTCAATGAGGTCAATCGTCTCGCCCTCTCTCTTTCAGAAGTCAAGAAAAATCCAGCCACAGGCGAATACCCTGACGAGACAAAGGGCGAAGAACTCGAAGGCGATTTTAAAATCGACGAGAAGTCCAAGCGTGTCATGTTTACAAGCGAGGGCATGAACCACATCGAATCGCTTCTTCAGAAGCGCGGACTCATTAAGGGAAGCCTTTTTGACCCCTCAAACTTCGAATTTGTGCACTATTTTACACAAGCTGTTCGATCTCAACATCTTTTCCATAAAGATGTGGATTACGTCGTCCAGGAAAATCAAGTACAAATCGTCGACGAATTTACAGGTCGAATTCTGCATGGCCGTCGCTACTCAGACGGACTTCACGAAGCAATTGAGGCAAAAGAGCGCATAAAAATTGCTCGCAGGAACAGAACACTGGCCACGATAACTTTTCAAAATTACTTTAGATTGTATAAAAAATTAGCCGGAATGACCGGAACCGCTGATACGGAATCGGAAGAGTTTAATAAAATATACAACCTCGATGTTACCGTAATCCCCACAAACCGACCTGTCATTCGTACCGACGAAAACGATCTCGTGTATCTCAACGAGTCCGAAAAGTTCGATGCCATTGTGAAAGAGATCAAAACCATGCATGATAAAGGACAGCCTATCCTGGTCGGCACGGTATCAATTGAAAAGTCCGAGTTGCTCTCCTCTCTTCTCATTCGAAACGGCATTCGCCACGAAGTATTGAACGCCAAACATCATGCGCGTGAAGCGCTCATCATCGCTGAGGCAGGCGCAAAAGGCTCCGTGACTATCGCGACGAACATGGCGGGCCGTGGAACTGATATCAAACTCGGCGGGAATCCTGAATTCCGCGCTCGCCGAAAGGTCGGCACCGAAGCGCCAGAAGAGAAATATCGTGAAGTGCTCGCAACTGAGTACCAGGAATGGTCGAAAGAGTACGAGGAAGTGCGAGAGCTTGGTGGACTCTGCGTCATCGGCACCGAACGACACGAATCACGACGCATCGACAACCAGCTCCGTGGACGAAGCGGACGCCAAGGCGACCCTGGACGATCTGTTTTCTTTATTTCACTCGACGACGACCTCATGCGCCTCTTCGGTGGCGAAAACTTTAAGCAGCTCATGAGCAAGGCAGGAATGAAACCGGGAGAGCCGATCTACCACCCTCTGCTCAACAAATCCATCGAAAGCGCTCAGAAGAAAGTAGAGCAACGAAACTTCGAAATAAGAAAACATCTTCTCGAATACGACGATGTGCTCAATAAACAGCGCAATTTCATATATGAACAGCGCAATGCCATTCTCGCCGATTCGAATCTCATCGATCGAGTCAGAGAAGCAGCAACGGAGATGCTCGAAGACCAAATTGATATCCTCCACCAATCCATGAAGGATAATCCGTCGAAAGCTATCCCTGAATTCTGCGCATGGCTCTTTGACACTTACGGTCTCGATCTATCCACAAAAACCGTCGCAGACTACTATCAAGCCAATACCCTGCTCGAAGAGATTCAAAAGAACCTCGCGTCCGATCTTGCATCCAAGATAGAAGCCGCTGGAACCGATAGTCTGAATTTTTTCATCCGTTTCTCATATCTGCAGGAAATCGACGAAAAGTGGCTCGATCACTTGGAATCTATGGAAGCCCTGCGTGAAGCCGTGTACCTAAGAAGTTACGCCCAGAAAAATCCCCTACTTGAGTATAAATTGGAAGGCTACGATATTTTCGAATCGCTTATTCTCTCTATCAGACACAATATCGCGTCCAAGGTATACCGAGTACGAATCAAAGAGAGCGCGCAGGCCCAGCAATCCACTGCGCCTCGCTCCTCCATTGTCGACAGCGCCCAGACAAATCACCAGAGCGTAAGCTCTTTCGCGGGGGAGTCGGAAATGCCGAAAGAGTCCGCGATCGCGGCGGCATCGGCGCCTGCATCGGCTACGGTAGTTCGCCAAGGCCAAAAAATCGGCCGCAACGATCCTTGCCCGTGCGGATCCGTCAAGAAGTATAAATACTGCCACGGCAGATAACGCTTCATCGGTAAACGCTGCCCGGCTGCAACGGAGCACGCC
The DNA here is from genome assembly GCA_964466815.1 of uncultured Treponema sp. Classification (GTDB taxonomy): domain Bacteria; phylum Spirochaetota; class Spirochaetia; order Treponematales; family Rectinemataceae; genus Rectinema. Next base: position 105 of record CAYXOW010000034.1, on the reverse strand, counting down.
AAGTGTCGCTCAACTGCGAAGAAATCGATCTCGTACTCAAAGAGTTCCCTCTCGAAGGGTTGAAGATACAGAATATTTTCCAACCTTCGTACGACTCCATTGTGC
>CAYXOW010000033.1:16361-19256 GCA_964466815.1 uncultured Treponema sp. | reverse complement strand
GCTTCAACGGTACTTCCTGCTAAATTCCTCCATGAAGCCCGCTGCCTTCTTGACATTCTCAACCAGATTCGCGTTGTAGATCGAGAAGCGGATGCCACCGGTCGAGCGGTGACCTTTAACACCCACGATGCCAGCAGCCTTGGCCTCTTTGACGAAGGTCTCTTCCATTTCAGGAGTATTAAGGCGGAACACCACGTTCATCTGCGAGCGTGAATCCTTTTCGACCGGGCCGCGGTAGAAGCCGTCGGAGTTGTCGATCGCTGCATAGAGGATGCGCGCCTTCTCCTCGTTGATCTTGGCCATGTTGTCGAGGCCGCCGATGGTGTTGAGGAGCCACTTCAGCGTGAGGTTGAGGATATAAATGGAGAAGCAGGGCGGCGGGTTGTAGAGTGAATTGTTCTCCGCGTAAGTGCGGTAGGAGAGCATCGTCGGAAGTTTCGCCTGCTCCTGCGCAAGGTTGTAAAAGTCCTCGCGGATCGCGACGAGCGTGACGCCTGAGGGTCCGAGGTTCTTCTGGGCGCCGGCATAGATGAATGAAAATTTATCCGCGGGGAAAGGACGCGAGAAGATGTCGCTCGACATGTCGCAGACGAGGGGGACTTTGCCCACTTCGGGCCAATAGTGCCACTGTGAGCCGAAGATGGTGTTGTTGCTCGTCATGTGCACGTAGGTCGAGCGTGGGTCAACCTTTATCTCGCTCTGTTTCGGAATGCGCGTAAAGGTTCCGTCGGGATTTTCGGTGGAGATGACGTCGAAGGTGCCGAAGTGCTTCGCTTCCTTGATGGCCGCTTTGCCCCAGTGACCGGTGACGAGGTAGGTAGCCTTCCGTTCGCCAAAGAGATAGTTCATGGGGATCATGAAGAACTGGCTCGACGCGCCGCCGGTGAGGAAGAGTATCTTCCATTCGGGACCCATGCCGGCCAGCTTGCGGAAGAGCACCTGCGCTTCATCGTGCATCGCCTCATATTCTTTGGAGCGGTGCGACACTTCCATGACCGACATGCCGGTGTTGTTCCAGTCGAGCATCTCCTCCTGGGCTTTCTGGAGGACTTCCATGGGAATCGCGGCGGGGCCTGCGTTGAAATTAATAACTCGCTTCATGATGGATTCTCCTTTGGGATCATTTGCCTGTGTATTTCTTGAGCCTCGCGACAATCGAGTCGCCGAGGCGCAGAAGATTCTCTTCGGTTGAAGCACCGAGGTGGGGGGTCATGAGGACATTGGGCGCACTCATGAGCGGTGAACCCTCAGGCGGCTCCTTGTTGTAGACATCGGTGGCGTAGCCGGCCATCGCGCCGGATTTAAGCGCGTCGGCGATGTCCTGCTCGACAACCACCTGACCTCGGCAGGTGTTGATGAGGTAGACACCCTTTTTCATCTTCGCTATGGTTTTCACATTGATCATGCCGCGCGTCTCGTCGGTGAGCGGTGTGTGGAGGCTGATATAGTCCGATTTCGCGAACACTTCGTCGAGGCTGACGAGGGAGGCGACATCGGAGCTTGCGACATACTTATCGAAGGCGATGACACTCATGCCGAAGGCCTTTGCCCGGATGGCCAGTTCGCGCCCGATGCGCCCGATGCCGATGAGACCGAGTGTCTTGCCGTTGAGCTCGGTGCGCTCGAGCTCTTTCTTGAGCCATTTACCTTCCTTCATTGAGGAATCCGCACGCGCGATATGGTTGGGCATTGCGATCATGAGCGCAAAGGCGAGCTCCGCGACCGCGAGGCTCGATGCTTCAGGCGTATTGTCGACAGCGATTCCTTTGGTCTTAGCGTAGTCGACATCGATCGTATCGACGCCTACGCCTCCTCGGATGATGTAGCGGCACTTAGGCGCCGCATCGATCATTGCTTTATCGACCTTTGTTTTCGATCGCACTATGAGCACCTCGGCTTCGGCGAGCCGGGACATATCCGTAACCACTTCACCAAACGGGGCGAGCCTACCCGGCAAATCGGGAGCGAACGCATCCGCGAGCAGAATGACCATCGGTTCCTCCTTACAAATTAAGGTTCAAATAATGATACCACGGTTGCGATATTTGGAACAGTCGCAATTTGGATCTGGCGGCCGACACCCGGCACTTCTGCCCCTTATTTCCGCGCAGTGTAGCGCGCCGCATTCCATCTCGTCATTCTCTCGTTATGCGGCGAGCCTCGATGTAAAAACGCTTTTCAGGCGCCTCACCCATCGAGAAGGTCTTGCGCGGCATAACGCCATCGTGAACCACGACGCTGAAGAATGACGCTTTGTCTACGGGTGGCAGGTAGAGCCCAATGTTGCCGCGCTTTTTCCCGAGCGCCTCGGTGCTGGCCGTGCCGTGAATATAATCGATGCCAACCTCGGGGTGCGTTCTCCGATACGCATCGATCTGCCCCTGAATCGTCGCTACGGCGAGCCTGGCGTTCGGTGTGCGGAAGGAGATGATGCCGGCACGCTTTTCCATTACAAAAGCGAAGTGATGCGCGTCGGCGTCGCGCTCGCCCAAAGCGACACTGCCGGCCGGCGTCGAATCGATTACCGCAAAGGCTTGCGCCGCGTCCGGCGTATATCGTATCTCCGCCCCGGCGCGCTCAATTTCACTGAGAAAATCCTGGCCGTCGATATTGAAGAGGACGCGGTGGATGGGGTGAAAGGGCAAACCCTCGTCGTAGAGGTTTACAAGCTCGACAAGGGCGAAGCGTGCGGGGTGCGACGCGAGCGCGGATTCAGCATCGGGCCGTGCTGCGTACGCGGCCTTTGTCTCTTCCCAGATCGCTTTGGCGGTTGCGAGCGAGTGGTTTCCATCGCCCACCGCGAAGAGCAGCACATCGTCTTTGCCATATTTTCGGCGAAAAGCCTCCGGATCGGCGAGTGCCTCGAGCGCTGCGGCAACGACCTCGAGATCGCCC
>CAYXOW010000033.1:13604-16343 GCA_964466815.1 uncultured Treponema sp. | reverse complement strand
CCTCGCACATGGCCGGAATTCTTCATGAGATCGAAGTCGTAAGCCCGCTCGAAGTACTGCCGTTTTTGGTAGAGCGGTTCAATCACGCTTCGCTTAGGATCGTCCATGAGAATCATGATGTGCGGAAGTTCGAGAGGCGCGCCTCGACGTATCGCCATGCGCGGCGGCAAGCGCTCGACAATGGTGCCCTCTGTCGGCCGAATCAGGCTCTTCGAATCAGCCCCGTACCGGTACCGCTCGAGGTCGATCGCAACTATGAGCCCGAGCCTCGGGTGCACCTCGAAAGGCGTAGTGCGCTCGACGAGCATAAAGGCTGCCCCCTTCGACACGAGAATCGAGCGCGAGAGGTATTCTGCCATTGTCGATTGAATGCTCGCAATACGGTCCTCTTTATCGGAGTCTTCGAGATAGCATTCCGGGTAAATGAGCCTGAGAGTTGAAGGAGCCGAACCGACTTCGCGATCGACATCTTCCCAATATTCTCGCTCCGAAGAGTATTGATCGCAGGCCACTACTGCCCACCTGCGGTAGTCCACTCCACTTCCCGGCAGATAGATTTCGGGGACAGAGACACCTATCCGCGCTAGACGCTCGCGCGCAGTCGCCATACAAAGTCTCCTTAAGAAAATAATCGTGTAGAGATATTATTGCATGGAAATGCGAAATCGTAAAGGAAACGGATGGTTCGCAGCGCACTCCTAGTATTTGTTGGAAAGGCGAGTCGAGCGACCGTCACCGCCTCTCATTTTTTCGTCAAACCGAGCATTTCATCCAAGTGATACCGATCGCGGAGAAGCTTTAAGACACAGCGATACACAAATGTCGACACCAGGAGCGCGAGCAAAAAGGACACCGCGATCGCCCAGATGAGCGCCTCAGGCGGAAGAATTTTCGCGAGGAGCACAGAATAGAGAAACATGAAGAGGGAGAAGGAGATCGCCATAAGCGCGAGATTTCCCAGCGTGGCGCCCAGCACGAAGAGAAGTACCTTGCCCTTGTTCATATTCGGTACACTCATTCACCACGCCCTTCGTCAGCCCCAGCGCTCGGCTCAGTGGGCAACGCCGCTTTGGGTTTACGGAATTCGGCGATAACAAGGCCGATAATCAGAAGAATTTCGCCAATAGTGATCGCGGAGTCCGCAATATTGAACGTGGCGAATCGTTCCATGCCTAAAATTCCATACATTTTGAGCGAAATAAAATCGACGACTCCGGTCGGCCTGAAAATCCTATCGACGAGGTTGCCCGTCCCTCCGCCAAGGATGAGCCCCATCGACCATCGCAACAGCGGTGAAAGGGTTTTTGCCCTGAAATAGTAGATGAACACTCCGATAAGCACAACGAGAGGAAAGGCGATAAAAAAGAGAAATCGCAGCGCCGGAGCCGAGCTGGCGCCGAGGGAAAATGCCGCGCCAGTGTTGCGCGCGTGCACAATCCACACAAAGTCTCCCCAGATACGCGCGAAAATTCTTCCCTCGGGAATGTGGCTCACGACGAGCGCCTTCGTGATCTGGTCCGAAAGGATGATGATTGCCGCAGCGACGAGTGGTCCCCAGAATTTTGTTCTTTTCATATCAGAGCCCGGTCGGCACATCGATGAATTCGGTGACAAGCCCGAGCTCTGCGTGGGCCTTGTCCGCCACGGCGCGCACGCCCCATGTCTCCGTGGCATAATGCCCTGCCGCGATAAAGTTCATGCCGCCCTCGAGCATGTAGTGGTAAATCGAGTGAGAAGGTTCGCCTGTGATGTAGAGATCGTAGCCTGCAGCGAGTGCCTCGAGCGATTCGAAGGGCGCCCCGCCGGACACAATCGCGACACTACTGATTTCACGTTTCCCGGCAGCGATGACGGATTTCGGCGCTGAGCGGTCCGGCAAGATTTTTAGGAGCACATCGTCGATAGAAGACGGCGCGGGCAAATTCCCCGCCCAACCGATCGTAATGCCGTGATAGATACCGAAAGCCTTTCGGTCCTGCAGACCGAGGGCATCCGCGAGCCGGGCGTTGTTGCCGACCTCCGGGTGTCGGTCGAGGGGAAGATGGCAGGCATAGAGCCCCATATCGGCCTCGAGGAGCATACGAACTCTCTCCCTCAAGCTCCCTGCAATCGATTCAGGCTTGCCCCAGAACATGCCATGGTGCACAAAGAGCAGGTCAGCACCCCAATCTCGCGCTCTTCGAATACTTTCCGCGCAGGCATCGACAGCCACCGCAAGCTTTGTGATCGCTTTGTCAGCGCTGCAGGCTACCTGCACGCCGTTGAGAGAATCATCGATCTGTCGGAGTTGTTCAATTTCCAGAAACGAACGCGCCCATGCGTCAAATTCGGCAATTGTCATAGAATAAGTATAAAAAAAATGAACCCTTCATGGAAGGAGGCTGACCATGAAGGGTTCAAAAGCTATGTAATGTCGTTTCGCCACCGACACTCGCTTTTTACTTTCGAATAGAATATACCACACTCGAATTTTTTCGTCAATATTTTTACCTACTTTATTTATGAAAAATTATGAAAACCTTGCGAAATTATGTTATTTCATCGCAAGCTTAACAAAGTATGCCATAGTCTGCGCTATTATGCAATACGCATACAAGACAGGTCGTTCAACCCATAAATGGTGTGCCCCTTTTCTTCTCAAGGCGCTTATGCGGTATACTGACGATATGATCTACTGGAATGCCGATCTCGCCGAGAAAATCGCGTGCACACGTCAGGAGATGGACACACTTCCTTCCC
>CAYXOW010000033.1:11986-13594 GCA_964466815.1 uncultured Treponema sp. | reverse complement strand
ATTGACCATCTCATTGAAATCGCCAAAATAATCGAGCAGTCTGGGATTCAGCCGAACGCCAATCAATTCAGCTCTGAGAAGGACTCGTTTCTGCGCTATGGCCTACAGCTGATGGGCGAAGGCTTTGCAGGGGAAATTCTGGAAGAGATTTTCGCGATCCTTCTCTACGTGAGCGACGCGAAGGGCCTCGAATTTCTACGACAGTGCATCGACGCAGAGGCACTGCTCTCCATTGCGAATGGTGAGGATCAGGACACCCTGACTCGGAAGCTTCTCCCCTACTGCGGTATCGACACCGCCCTCATTTCGTACGAAAAGAGGAGCAAAGACCATGCTGATTGAGCGCTTGGCCCAGATGTACGCGCATTGGGGCGATGCAGGGCCGAGAAACGAGTCGACCCGACATAGAGACCAGACCATCGCATCCGTGCACCAATTCTTCCAGGCGATCGAAGACAGCTCCGAAGATCGAAAACAGCTCTTCACGCAGTCGCAGCAGTCACGACGCAAAGCGATAAAACTCGCCTACCTCCTTCTTGCCAGCGAGAGCGAGCCAGCAGCGATACGCGACGCGTACCTGCGCTCCGGTCTGCTCTCCGAGGGGCAACGTGGAATACGCGCAGACGTCCTCATGTGGCTTTCAGGAACTATGGCAATTGCGCGAGGAATGCACCCCTACATCGCCTTCCTCATCATGACCGCGTTTTTTGGGCCCGAAACTGCAGAAAAAGAATTCCAGTGGCTGCGAGAGCGGGCAATCGCGTCGGAAATGAAACTCGAGGAATTCATCGTGCCCGGCGATCTCACGGACTTCATCGAAGAGGCGATCCAAGAACCCACCAAGCTTCAACACACCATGAGGCTTGCGGGCATGCCGCTGGCCGCGTCGGCTTTCTCAGGATGTTCGCTTTATTATATAGAAAAGATTTTGGCACTCATGGGACCGGTCGGCGCCCATATTCTCTCGGAGATGATGGAATCGGCGCGCAAGAGGCTCGTCTCGGATGAAATCAGCACCGCTCAGCAGGCCTTTATCGATTTGTACTCTCAGGAGAAGACCGAGACATCCGAATCTGAGGGCGGATTTAGAAACGAAATCGAGACGCGCGAATCATCGAACCTACCGGATCCCGACCTGATCCGGACAGCGACTAATATTGTCATGGCCGCTGAGGCGAAGGTGCTCAAGACAACCCTCTCTTCGATGAGCGACAAAGAAATCGCTTCCTTGCTACGCTGTATTGAGGCGCTCGCGCATGAGCGGCTGTTAAGCCTCATCTCACCGGGACGACAGAAGCGAGTGCTCAGTGTGATCCAAAAAACCGGCGATAGGCCCAGCAGCCCGCTGCTCCGCGACGCGCAGCTCTTCGCACAGAAACTCCTGGCGACCTACGCGCCGAAAAACCTCAAGCCTGGCGAAACACTCAGCATTCCCGATAAAGTGCGCGGCCTCATCTCATCGCTGTTGAGCCGGGAGTAAGACGAGCGCGCTGTTGGCGGCAACACATTGGCTGCAGTCCTCTGGCGCGTCGAAAGCGACGGAGGATCGACAGCGGCGTCCTTCATTTGTGCAAGAGCTGATGTGCCCGCTCGCTCGCCTTGACTACT
>CAYXOW010000033.1:10205-11970 GCA_964466815.1 uncultured Treponema sp. | reverse complement strand
AGCTCCATAAGGCCGTCGATGGTCGAACCAGCGGGTGTCGTGACCTGATCTTTGAGCTTCGCGGGGTGTTCGCCCGTAACGAGGACAGTCTTAGCTGCGCCGAGCACGGTCTGAGCCGCAAGCTCGATCGAAACTTCTCGAGGCAAACCCATTTTCACGCCGCCATCGGCTAGCGCCTCGATGATGAGGTACACGTAGGCTGGTCCGGAGCCCGAGAGGCCCGTGACCGCGTCCATATACTGCTCGTCGAGGACGAGCGCTCGCCCCACGGCTTCGAAGAGACGCTTGACTTTCTGGACACTGGAGTCGTCGGTGAAACGGGCTGGGGCGAGCGCCGTCATCCCTTCGCCCACCGACACGCCGAGGTTGGGCATCGCGCGGATCAGGGCCACTTTCTTCGCGAAGCGAGTCTGCATCGATTCGAGCGTCACGCCGGCGGCTGTCGAGACCACCACAGTCTCCTCAGAGATGACATCGGCGATTTCCTGAAGCACATCGAAGATTGTCCGCGGCTTCACCGCGATGAGGAGAATTTCCGATTGACGAGCCACCTCGCGGTTACTGAGCACTGCAGCGACATGGTACTTCTCTTCGAGGTTTTTCCTATGCTGCTCAGTGCGTACCGACAATATCACATCCGATGGCGAGAGCAGGCCCTTCGCGAGCGCACCCGAAAGAATGGCCTCGCCAATTTTGCCCGCGCCGATAATGCCCAGTCTGTATTCCATGATTCCTCCGCGGCTCAGTTCCGAAGGGCCGACTCGAGCACTACCCCGCCTTCGGTCTTCTCATCGCGATATTTTACAATACAGGGTGCCGCGAGCGAAATGCCCGCACGCTGCGCATATTCACCCCGTGCGGGGCGGGTTCCTGGCACCACGACCGCACCTTCGGGCACCTCTCCGAAATACTCGGTTTCGCGCACGAGGTCGATGATCTTCGTACCCTTGGTGATGACGACGCCCGGCGCGAGGACGGCGCGGCGCCGCACGATGATGCCTTCAAAGATACCGCACATTCCGCCGATAAAGGCCTCATCCTCGATGATCACAGGGCTGGCCTGAGGCGGCTCGAGGACCCCGCCGATCTGGACGCCCGCCGAGAGGTGCACCCTGGCACCGATGCGCGCGCAGGAGCCAACGAGGACATGGCTGTCCACCATCGTGCCCTGATCGACGTAGGCCCCCACGTTGATGTAGGAGGGGGGCATGATCACGACCCCTTGCGCGACATGCGCACCGCGGCGCACCGAACTGCCTCCAGGCACCATTCGGATCCCCTCCGAGGTCGAGAAGTGCCTTGGCGGAAACGCAGGCCTGTCGGAGAACCCTGAGGTAAAACCAGCAGCCGGCCACGGCCACTCCACAAGCCCGCCCTTTTTAAATCCCGACAGGATCGCGGCCTTGACCCAGGTGTTGACTTTCCAGTCACCGACAGTCTCTTTCCCGGAAAAATCGCGCTCCACCACGAGAATAACGCCACGCTCGAGCGCATCGAGAAAGCGTGCCCACTGTTTATCGTCGAAACCGCCTGATGCTGCGAACGCACGCTCAAGCTCGGTCGAAATTTCGTTCATTCCGTCACCCTCACGCCGAGCGCGGTAAGGGTGAAACCTAGGAGTTCGCGCGTCGACTTTGTCGCAGGCGCAAGCGGCAGCCGCAGCGTATCACCGCAGAGCCCCACCATTTTGAGCGCAGCCTTGAGCGGAATTGGGTTCGATTCGACAAAGAGCGCTCCCATAAAGGGCAAAAGTTCCGCGTTGAGC
>CAYXOW010000033.1:9815-10039 GCA_964466815.1 uncultured Treponema sp. | reverse complement strand
CTGGAAGGAGTCTGCAGATCTCTCCAATCTGCGAGAGGTTTCCGGAAGATTCCTTGACCGCGATGATATTCTCGATTTCCCACAGCGTGCTCAAGACACCGGGAGTGAGGTTGAGGCCGGTTCTTCCTGGCACATTGTAGACAATCACCGGTTTCCCTCGCGCGGCTTTTGCAATCTCGCGGAAGTGGAGGCGAAGGCCTTCGGGCGTCGGCTTGTTGTAGTAG
>CAYXOW010000033.1:0-9795 GCA_964466815.1 uncultured Treponema sp. | reverse complement strand
AGGGAACCACCGCGAGCACGGCGTCGGCGCCGAGGTCGACCGCCTCACTTGTCATGCGGACTGCGGCGGCCGTGGAGTTGGAGCCCGTGCCCACCACGATGGGAATGCCCAGTTTTCGCTCCACCGATCGCTTGATGAGCTCGCGGCGTTCGTCGGGCTCAACTGTCGCTCCTTCGCCTGTCGAACCGAGGACAACCATGAAGTCGGTTCCGCCGGACTCCTTCTCCCAAAAAGCTTTGAAAGCTGCACGCGCCTCCGCGCGCGCAGAGGCGCGTGCGGCACCGCCGACATCAGAGAATGCCCTTTCTGCGTACTCGGCAGCCGCATCCTCGAATGGGCGCCCGCAAAGAAAATCGAGAAGTCGCTCGAACCCACGATAATCGACGCGGCTCTCTCCATCGAACGGCGTCGCGATTGCGATTCCCAAACCTTGAATAGTCGTACTCACGCTCCTACTCCTTGTAAATGTCGGCAAACTCCGAGGACAAACTCCGAACTTGCCGGATCAGGCGCGCTCAGGCGAGGCGCCGCCCTCCACTGACCTCTACCGCCGCTGCGCCTCGCGACCGAAGAGCGTCGCGAGCACATCGTCCATGCCGAAAAGGCCCTTTTTCCCCACCACCCACTCCACCGCTTTGAGCGCTCCCACCGCGAAGACTCGCCTATCGCGCGCCCTATGGACAATGCTGAGCTGTTCGTGCGGCGCATCGAACACAAGTTCGTGGACGCCTGCCTCGCTCCCCGCGCGCATCGAAGCGATAGGGAGATTCTCTTTCGACCAGGTGTCGCGCCCCGACATACTCCAGCCCGAGTAGCGCGCGGATGCGCCGATCACCGACTGCGCGAGCGCTTTCGCCGTGCCGCTTGGGGCGTCGAGCTTGGCTGCGTGGTGGTGCTCATAGATGCCGATGTCGCCCTGGCCGTACCAGTCGGCGAAACGCGCAAGCTGCGCGGCGATCGTGCGCATGAAGGTAACCGCGAAGGAGAAATTCGGGCTCACGAGGACCGCCGTCTTCGTACCCACGCGCGCCGCGAGGTCGGGTATTTCCCAGCCCGTCGTCGCCACGACGAGGGGTACCCCGTGCGCGATCGCCCAGTCGATGTGCGATTCGACCGCGTTAGGAGCGCTGGCGTCGATCGCGGCATCGATGGGTGCGTCGGGGATGGAATCGCCGAGGTCGACCATCCATGCGAGCGTGAAGCGCGCCGTAGGAGCCCCTGAGATCGCCTTGTTTGTCGGACCTCCCGGCCCCGTGTCGGCCGCCGCACTCAACGCGGCCGCAGCACTCGACGCGCCCGCCGCGGCATTGACCGCCTTCATCTCCTCGATGATGGCGTTCGCGAGTTTGCCCGCCCCGAAAATACCGATTTTGAGACTCATGCCGCGCCTCCCTCGAAAAAGGCCTTGTGCAGATTCCGCATCGCGCGCTCGGCGTCCTGCTCCTGCACGATGACGCTTAAATTGATGGCATTTGCGCCCATACTGATGATGTCGACCGGAATGTGGTCGATGGCCACAAAGGTGGTCCGGAGCACCTCGGGGGTCTTGCGCAGAAGGTCTCCCACCACAGCGATCACTGCGCGATCCTGCGCGATCGAGACCTTGCCGAGCTTCTCGAGGTCCTGCGTGAGGGATTCGAGCGGTGCGCTTCTGTCCAGCGACACCGAGACGCAGATTTCGGACGTTGAAACGAGGTCGACCGAGACCCCTCTGCGACCGAATACGTCGAAAAGCTTGGCCAGAAAGCCTGCCTGCTCGGTCATCGATTCCTGGGTTACGGAAATGATCGCCACATTCCGCCGCATGGCGATCGCGACGCAGGGGCGACCGCTCGATTCGCCCGGGCTGATGGTCGAGTACATCCCTTCGGGTCTGAAGGTGCTTCGTATCGTAACCGGAACACCCGCATCGAGGGCGGGGCGAACCGTGGCGGGGTGGAGCACTTTCGCACCATAAGAAGCGAGTTCGGCCGCTTCGTCGTAGCTCAGGATTTCAACGGTCTTTGCCGTCGGCACAATGCGGGGATCCGCAGTGAGAATGCCTTCGACGTCGGTCCATATCTCGATCTCGGCGGCCTGAATCGCCGCCCCGATAAGGCCCGCGGAAAAATCTGAGCCGCCTCTGCCGAGTGTCGTCGTATCCTCCGCGTCGTCGGAGCCGATATAGCCTTGCGTCACGACGACATCGTAGGAATCGAGGAGGGGAATAAGGTGCAACGCAGCGGCTTTCTTGATCGATGCGGCCTTGGGTCGGGCACTGCCGAAACGGCTGTCGGTTTTAATGACCTTACGGGCATCCAACAGTGGGCATTTCATGAAGGAAGAGACAAGGATCGACGAGAGCCGCTCGCCCGCTGAGGCGATTTCGTCCATAATGCGCGGGCTGAGCTCTCCTAAAAGATCGATGCCGCGAATTCGCCGCTGCAGATTCTCGACAATTTCCTTGATACCGCCGATAGTGTCGGGGCTCGCGACATCGAGGGCTCGCGCCGCTTCGAGGTGGTTCTGCTCGATTTTGCTGAGGAGCTGAACCGCCCTGTCGAGGTCGCCGCGCGGCCTCCGCCATTTCGAAGAGCGTGTTCGTGATGCCCGACATTGCGGACACTACCACGACGCGCTTACTCCCGCTCCGCGAGCCGACGATCTGGGCGACGCCTCTGATGCGCTCTGCGCTTCCCACCGACGTCCCACCGAATTTCATAACGAGCGTATTCATTCGCCGACTCCCGGGAGCACACCCATCGCGAGCGCCATTTCGGCATTGAGCACCGAGGCGCCCGCCGCGCCGCGCTCGGTGTTATGCCCGAGCGAGACGAATTTATAGTCGAGAATCTTGCAGGTTCGGAGACGGCCCACAGTGATGCGCATGCCTCCGTCTTCCTCGACATCCTTGCGCGCCTGAGGTCTGTCTTCGGCGTCCGATAAGAGCATGAAGCGCGAGGGGGCGCTGGGAAGTCCGTAAGAGGCTGTTTTTGGCACGAAGTTCCTGAGCGTGTCGGAGACTTCTTCGAAGGTAGCTGGTGTCTTCAATTTCACGGAAATCGAGAGCGTGTGCCCGTCGATAACGGGGACTCGCGTGCAGGTCGCGGAGACCACGAACGAGGCGGGAACGATGGACGCGGCCGACGCCGTACCGGTTGCAGCCTCGCGCGCGCTAGCCGGATTCGCCGCAAATGTGCCAAGTATCTTGTTCGACTCGGACTCGACTTTCGGCTCCTCGTTGCGGATAAAGGGCACTACATTTCCGACGATATCGAGGGCGGGCACGCCGGGGTAGCCCGCGCCGCTTATCGCCTGCATGCTCGTCACCATGACAGCGCGTAGACCGAAGCGGAACTCGAGGGCAGCGAGCGGCGCAGCGAGCATCACCGTGGTGCAGTTAGGGTTCGTGACGATGGCGCCCGACCAACCGCGCGCCGCCTTCTGGTAGGGCAGAAGGCCGAAGTGTTCGGGATTGAGTTCCGGAATGAGGAGTGGGACATCATTGTCCATTCTGAACGCGCTCGCGTTGGAGAATACGTAGGAACCGGCCGCCGCGAAGAGCGGTTCGATCTCGCGCGCCGGCCCCGCATCCAAGGCTGAGAATACGATAGGCGCGAACGCTGCTTCCGGGGTGCAGGGAGCCACAACCGTGTCGCCGAGCCCCGCGTAGGGCGTGCCTCCGAGATGCCACTGACAGGCGTCCGCATAGCGTTTGCCCGCCGAGCGATCGCTCGCGGCGAGGAATGCCGGGTAGAACCAAGGATGATCGGCAATTCGTCTCAGGAATCGCTGACCAACGACGCCAGTAGCGCCAAGAATGGTGACGGGAATTTTCTTTTTCGGGGAATAGGGCACTGCGGTCGTAACGCTCATCATGGCACCTCCATGCCGTGCCGGTGGAGGTCCACGTCAGCCTTTCTTATAAGAAGAGCGCCGAAAAAAGCACTCCGCGACCCCGCAACAGATCGGGATTCTCAGCGCTTTCGTCGGTGAAAGGCTTACGTCAGGCGCTCCGCGGAACTATGTGTTTTCCGCGACAGCCGCCGGGTATTAGCCCGGACGTCCAAGAACCGGCTCTCGAGAAAAACACGGTTCCTTCGGCGATCCTCCCCTTTTCGGCTCCTTCATAGGCTCTCTATGCCTCCGGTCCGTACTCATGGGGATCGCTCCTCCATCGGTAAAGTCACCCTAGCACAGAGTTTTATGCCTATGCAAGGGGGATGGCGAGCCTCTGTTGCCCTCCTCCAGCGCCCTTGGTACGATAGGAGCGATGAAATTCGTGCGCGCCCTTCTGCCATGGCTCCTTGTCATTGCGATAGTGATCGCAGCGCTGTACCTCCCCGATCTCGGGCCGGAAAACTATAAGGATTTCGACTCACTCTTCGCGACCGAGAGGGTCCGCCAGGGAATCGCCGGCTATGAAATCGCGGTGATTAAAAACGGCGAAATTCTTTTCAATCGAGCCTATGGTTTCGATGGTCAGCGAAATAGCCTCGATTCGACAACCCCGCTGTATCTCGGTCCTGCATCGGAAATCTTTACGGGCACCCTCCTCTCTCAGATGGTCAATGAGCGAAAGATCTCCCTGGATGTGCCCATTGCTCAATTCATTCCGGAACTCGCCTCCCTAAAGGCTCGCCGCTCCGGCATGGCGTCGCTCGATATGCCGCTCACCCTTCGACAGCTCGCTGCGCACCGCGTCGCATTTCCAGAAAAAGATTTGCCTGCATTCGATCCGGCGACCAGCGGTCTCGAAGCAGGCCTTCCCGATCCACAGCTCTTTCTAAAATCGCACTTCCCGACCGACACGTATACCCGCAGCCGTCTCTCGTATAGAATCGTGGGCGCAATTCTCGAAAAAGCCTCGGGAAAAACCTACCAGCAGCTCCTCGAATCGATGATCACGATTCCCCTCGGCATGTACCTCACGACCGCAAAGCCCTCCTCGCTCGAGCACATCGCGGTCGGTTCTGGAACCTTCTTCGGCCTCACCTTTCCCTACATCGAAAATGTGCCCTACGACGCCGCGGCGTCGGACGGTATCGTCACCACAAGTTCAGATATCGCAAAATTTCTTCAATTCATCGTCGCGCCCGATTTCGCTCCCGCGCTCCCTGGACTCGCCGCTTCGCAAGTCGCCGCACTCTACCAGCCTCTCTATAAAGATGGCGACACAGGTTTCGGTTGGCGCATCCTCGAGAGCAAAAAGAACCGCTATATCTTTCAAGGAGGATCGATCCGGGGCTATTCATCGCGCATTGAGCTCTACCCCGACCAGCACGCTGCGATCGCCATCTTGTGCGCGCAGGATGGCGTACTGATTTCGAATTTTTTATTGCCTATGCTCATATCTTCCGCAGAACAGATTCTCTCCAATGGAGAGAGTCGACGTCCTTTTCCCACACAACGCGCGATGATCGTGGCAGGCATCATCTTCTTCATCTATCTCCTGAGCATCATTCTTCAGACGAGGAGCGCGTATTCATGGGCACGCGATCTGCTTAAATACAGGGAAACGAGCATCTCCCAGCTCTACGCGCGTTTTGTACTGTTGAGAACGATCGTTGGGCTGGCGGCGAGGCTCATCGTCTTTGTGTTCGCTCCCCTTGCGGCGGGAGCGCTCGTAGGCCGCCATGTCTCCTACCAGGAGCTCATCGCATTCGAGCCCGGCATCGCGTCGGTGCTTATGACCGCGCTCTTCTTCGGTGTACTGAGGAATATAAGCCGGCTCGTAATGGTGGTGAGGCTCAGGCGCTCATAGCGGGCAATCGAAAATGAGAGTGGCGGCCGCATCGAGGGCCGCCACCAAACACTCAGCCTTTGAATGCCGCTTTTGCGTCACTGCGCCTCGCCGAGGTAAGCTTTCCGTACTCCGTCGTCCATCAAAAGATCGCGACCCGCTCCCTGGAGAATAATTCGACCCGTCTCGAGCACATACCCGTAGTCCGCCACCTCGAGCGCTGCCTTCGCGTTCTGCTCGATGAGGAGGACTGTGGTGCCCTCCGCGTTGATCTGCTTGATGATCTCGAAGATCATCTTCACAATGAGCGGCGCGAGTCCGAGCGAGGGCTCGTCCATCATGAGGAGCTTGGGCCGCGACATAAGGCCCCGCCCCACCGCCAACATCTGCTGCTCGCCTCCAGAGAGCGTGCCGCCCTTCTGCGTCCGCCGTTCCTTGAGACGAGGGAATAATTCAAAAACATGCTCGAGATCCTTGAGAACGCCGGGTTTGTCGTTGCGCGCATAGGCGCCGAGTGCGAGATTTTCTTCAACTGTGAGGTTCGGGAAAATGCGCCGCCCCTCGGGCACGAGCACAAGCCCCATCTGGACAATTTCCTGCGTCGGCTTGCCCGATATCACGGCATTGCGCAGCAGCACCTTGCCCTCGGTCGGTTTCACCAGGCCGACGATCGTGCGGAGCGTCGTACTCTTTCCTGCGCCGTTCGCGCCGATGAGCGTGACGATCTTGCCCTCCGGCACGGAGAGATCGATCCCCTGGAGCGCATGGATTCCGCCGTAGTGTACAGAAAGATTCTTGATTTCGAGCATCAGTCCACCCCCAGGTAGGCTTCGATCACCTTCGGATTCTTTTGAATCGAAGCGGGATCGCCGTGCGCGATGGTCACGCCGTAGTCCAGCACATACATGTGTTCGCACACGCCCATCACCACCTGCATGTGGTGCTCGATGAGAAAGATCGTGAGATCGAACTCATCGCGAATTTTGCGGATGAACTCCATGAGCTCGAGCGACTCCTGCGGATTCATGCCGGCCGCCGGTTCATCCAGGAGCAGCATCTTCGGTTTCGTGGCGAGCGCGCGCACGATTTCGAGACGGCGCTGCTGCCCGTACGGCAGGCTCGTACCCTTCTCGTATGCTAAGTGCGACAAGCCCACCTGCTCGAGCAGTTCCATCGAGAAACGCCGCGCCTCGGCTTCGCGCGCGCGGTAACCTGGCAGGTGAAGCGTCGCCGTGAACATGCCGGACCGTATGCTCATGTGGCAGGCAACGAGCACATTTTCGAGCACCGACATTTCCTTAAAGAGACGAATATTCTGGAAGGTGCGCGCGATGCCGAGCGCAGTGATGCTGTGCGGCTTCAAGCCGGTGATATCCTTGTTTTGGAAGAGTACCTTGCCCTCGGTGGGGTTGTACATTCCGGTGATGACATTGAAAGCTGTGGTCTTTCCGGCACCGTTCGGCCCGATGAGGCCCACGATC
This sequence comes from uncultured Treponema sp., assembly GCA_964466815.1. Taxonomy (GTDB): domain Bacteria; phylum Spirochaetota; class Spirochaetia; order Treponematales; family Rectinemataceae; genus Rectinema. The sequence goes on along the minus strand of CAYXOW010000033.1, from coordinate 2,592 downwards.
TCATTCTTTCCGATTTCGAGGTTGAAATCGTTCACCGCAGTGAGACCACCGAATTTCATCGTGAGGTGGGAGGTGCTCAGCATGATGTCGGAAGTCTTTTCAGACATGATCGCCTCCCTTGCGGCCGCGTTTCACAAAGATCCCGGTCAACATGTCCCAGCTGAATTCCTTGTTGCCCATGAGCCCTCGCTGGCGATAGATGATCATGATCATCAACAGCAATGAAAACACCACCATGCGCAGACCTGGAAGTCCATCTGTCTTAAAAATGATGAGATTCATCGGCTCATCGAGGAATCGCAGCGCTTCCATGAGAATAGTCACCACGATGGCGGAGATTACCGAACCTGAAATTGAACCAATGCCGCCCAGCACCACGATGAGGAGAATGTTGAAGGTCAACATGAAGGTGAACATCTTAGGATCGATGGTGGTGATCATGTGGCCGAGCAGGGCACCGCCGATACCGGCGAGAAAACTCGACATCGTAAAGGAGGTCACTTTAACCTTGAATACATTGATGCCCATCGCCTCGGCGGCGAGCTCATCGTCGCGCACCGCTTTGAGCGCACGGCCATAGCTCGAGCGCATGAGCAACACCATGAAGAGCAAAACAAGGCCCGCCGCGAGCCACACCGCAAAAGTTGTCGAGTAACGTGGCAATCCCTTGAGCCCCTGCGCGCCGTTCGTAATGCCCTGCGCGTTCGTAATGAGGACTCGGATTATCTCGCCGAAACCGAGCGTCGCGATGGCGAGGTAGTCGTCACGCAGGCGCAGCACCGGCGCCCCGATGAGAAAACCGACGAATGCCGACACAAGCCCCGCGATGATGATCGCCGGCAAGAATGACAGCGTAACATGGTGGAGCCAAGGAACGATCGGCTCGAGGAAGTAATTCATGTCCTTGAGCTGAGTCGACATCGTCAAGAGCGCGCTCACATAGGCACCAACCGCCATGAATCCGGCATGACCCAGCGAAAAGAGCCCCGTAAAACCATTCAACAGGTTCAGCGACAAGGCCAGCACGATGTAGATCGCGCAAAGATTAAAGACTCTGAGCGTAAAGGCATCGAAGAACATATTCGCTAAAAACGCAAAAATGATGAAGGCCGCGAGCGCGACGATTGTATAGAGTCTCTTTTTGGATGGCGCCTTCTTTAATTCTATAGTCTGTTTCATGATCACACCTTCTCTGCCTGGCGCTTGCCGAGGAGGCCCGTCGGCTTAACGAGCAGGACTACAATGAGCAGTATGAAGGCGAATGCATCGCGGTATCCAGAAAGTGTCGGCAGGAATGCAACCGTCATAATTTCGATAAATCCCATGAGAAACCCTCCGAGCACTGCGCCGCCAATACTGCCGATCCCACCGATAACCGCCGCGATGAAGCACTTGAGACCTGGCATAACGCCCATGAGGGGGTTGAGCTGCGGGTACTTGAACGACCACATGATACCGCCCAAAGCTGCAAGCAGCGAGCCGATACCGAACGTGAAGGAAACTATCTTGTTGACGTCGACCGCCATGAGGCGGGCCGCCTCGATGTCTGTGGACACCGCGCGCATGGCCATGCCGGTTTTCGTCTTGTTGACGATCCACACGAGCACGCCGAGCAGCGCAAAAGTAAAGAGTGGAATGATCAGACTGATCATAATGACCGAAACAGAACCAAGATGGATCACCTTCGAGAGTACATCCGGAACGGGCACACCCTTCGGCCGGCCGCCGAAGATGAGCACGCCGAGGCTCTCAAGAAGAAATGACGCGCCTATGGCGCTGATCATGATGGAGATACGCGGCGAATCGCGGAGCGGTCTATAGGCCACACGCTCCAGTCCTATGCCAAAAAGCGCCGTAAAAGCGATCGAAACAATGAGCGCCGCCCACCAGGGCAACGCAACAATCGTCATGCCGTAAAACGCCACATAGGCGCCGAGCATAAAAACATCACCGTGCGCGAAATTGATCAGCCTCAGAATGCCGTACACCATCGTGTAGCCGATAGCGATGAGCGCATAGAGGCTTCCAAGCGAAAGCGCATTGACGATGTGTTGGAACAACAGTGAAAAAGTCATGGTTCCTCGTATGGTATAAAAAAGGAGCGGCGCGGTCGATCTTGCTATTCGATCGCAGCCCGCTCCCCACGTGTATATCGGCTGTGCGGGCAGTTCCTCTCAGGAAAGGAAACCTGCCCGCCAGTACACTACTCGACCCTCTATCAGAAGGGCTGGACAGTTGCGAGATAGGTGAACTTTCCGTCCTTCACTGTCTTGATCACCGCACTCTTCACCGCGTCGCCGTCGGCGTTGAGCGTGATTATGCCGGTTGCGCCCGGGAAGTCCTTCGTCGAGGCGATGGCTGCTCGGACTTTTTCCTTATCGAGGCTGCCGGCGCGCTGAATCGCGTCGCGGGCCACGAGGTAGCCATCGAAGCCGAGGGCGGTGACCGCCGCGGGCTCCTTGTTGTATTTCTTCCGATACGCATCGAGGAACACTCTGGAGGTATCGGTGATCGGCGTTTCGGTGGCGAAGAAGGTGGAGAACACGACCCCCTCGACAGCCTTTTTGCCGACATCGATGAACTCGGGGGTGT
>CAYXOW010000032.1:16693-19898 GCA_964466815.1 uncultured Treponema sp. | reverse complement strand
GGCCTGCGCGTGGCAGGGCCTTCATCATGGCTCTCGTGTAGGGGTGCCTCGGTGACTCGAATATCTCTTCGGTGCGGCCGCGCTCAACAATCCGTCCTGCGTACATGACACAGATCGTGTCGCACATGCCAGCGACCACGCCGAGCGAGTGTGTGATAAGGATAACCGCGGTTCCGAGCTTCCTTGTCAGTTCCTGCATGAGCTCGAGAATCTGCGCTTGAATCGTCACGTCCAGAGCGCTGGTCGGTTCGTCGGCGATGAGGATTTCCGGGTTACACGACAGCCCCATCGCGATCATGACGCGCTGGCGCATGCCACCCGAAAATTGGTGCGGGTATTGGTCGATGCGCTTTTCCGGCGCGGGAATGCCCGCGAGCTTCAGCATCTCGATCGCCTTGGCCTTCGCCTCCTCCTTACTGAGCTTCTGGTGGAGCACGATGGTTTCGACCATCTGAGTCGAAATGCGGAGGAAAGGATTAAGCGAAGTCATCGGATCCTGGAAAATCATCGAGATCTTATTGCCGCGAATCTCGCGGATCTCGTTCTGAGGCATCTGCAGCAGGTCCTTCCCATGGAAGAGCACCTTACCGCCCGCGATTTTTCCGGGCGGTGTCGGAATGAGGTTGATGATCGAGAGGTTGGTCACGCTCTTGCCCGAGCCCGACTCGCCGACGATGCCGAGAGTTTCCCCCTTGTGGAGGTCGAAACTGACCCCGTCGACAGCCTTCACGGTCCCCTCATCGACCACGAAATATGTTTTCAGGTCTTGTACTTGTAAAATTACTTCGTCAGACATTTTGGCTCCTTGTCAGGTTCGGTTCTTGCTCTGCGGATCGAGGGCGTCTCGCAGGCCATCGCCGAGGAAGTTCATGAAGAAGAGGAACAGCGTCATCTCAATGGCCGGCGCCAAAAGTTGCCACGGATAAAGCTCCATAGTGTTCGCACCCTCGGATACCAACGAGCCCCACGAAGAGAGCGGCGCTGAAACGCCCATACCGAGGAACGAGAGGAAAGATTCGTTCATGATGAAGCTGGGCAGCGAGAGCGAGGTGAATACAATGATAACGCCGAGCGTGTTCGGCAGCAGGTGCCTGAAAATGATACGCCCGGAGCTCGCGCCCATTGAGCGTGCCGCCTCGACGAACTCCGAGTTCTTGAGGCTGATGATCTGACCGCGCACCACGCGCGCAACCGTGAGCCAGGATACCAACGCTATGCCGATAAAGAGAATGAAGATCGAGCTCTGGCCCTCTTTGCGGAACATCGCCATGAGGATGATGACGATGAGCATATAGGGCAGACCATACATAATGTCGACAAAGCGCATGAGGATATTGTCGAGCCACCCGCCGACATACCCCGAGATCGCGCCGATTAGAATGCCGACAAAAACCGCGGTGAGCGTGCCGATGAGGCCGACCATCATCGAGATGCGCGCGCCATAGATGGTCTTGGCGAGCATGTCGCGGCCAAGGCTGTCGGTTCCGAAAATGTAAACCTTCTTGTTGACAGGGTCGTTGACATGATCCTTCGCGAACTGGAGGCTGGCGTTCGTCTGATCGAGATCCGATTGCAGCGAAGTCATACCTTCGTTATTGATTCGATCTTCGATAAGCGCCTTCTGCGCCTCGAGCTTCTGGATCACGAGCTGTCCGGCGGGCCTGAACGAAGGAGGAAGGTTGGAGTGCTCGATCACCTGCGTGCGGTAATCAAGGAAAGGAAGCAGCGGCGCGGTCAGCGCGACGAGGGCGTAGAAACCGACGACCCAAAGGCTGATGAGCGCCATTTTATTCTTGCGGAGACGCTTCCAGGCATCGGCCCAGAGCGAGACCGGTTTCATCTGCTGATTGAACTCGTTGACGGCTTTTCCGATTTTTCGTGACATTTTTGGTTCCTCCTCAGTTGTACGAGATACGGGGGTCGAGGAACCCGTAGATGATGTCGACGGCGAAGTTCATCACCACGAGGATCAACGAGTAGACGATGACTTCACCCATGATGAGGGTGTAGTCCCTATTGAGCGCCGACTGCACGAAGATGCGGCCGACACCGGGGATCGCGAATACCGACTCGATGACGATCGATCCGGTGATGATACCCGAAAAAGCTGGGCCGAGATACGAAACAACCGGAAGAAGGCCACCCTTGAGCACGTGCTTTCCGATGACGGTCCGCTCGGCGAGACCCTTCGCGCGCGCCGTGCGCACGTAGTCGGAGCGGAGTATCTCGAGGAGACTCGCTCGGGAGAGACGCGCAATGTACGCAAAGTAAGGGAAAGAGAGGGTGAGGGCCGGCATCACGATTGCGGCAAAACCATTTCTACCCGTGATCCAACCGGAGAGAGGCAGCCAGTGCAGCTTCATCGCAAAGATGAGCTGCAAAACAGGACCAACTACAAATAATGGTATCGAAATGCCCACTACCGCGATCGACATCACTGTGTAGTCTTGCCAATGGTTCTGTTTAAGCGCAGAGATAATTCCGACACCAATACCCGCAAGCGTCGCGAGCAAGAGCGCAACCGTTCCAAGTTCCATGGAGACCGGTAGACTTTCGCCGATCAGTTCGTTGACCGTGCTGTCGCGGTATCGGAACGACGGGCCCAAATCCCCTTGCAGCACCTGCCCAAGGTATCGCAGGTATTGTTGTACCATTGGCTCGTCCATGTGATATTTCTTCAACAGATTCTGAAGCACCTGCTCGGGAACATTTTTTTCGCTTGAAAACGGTCCGCCAGGCGCAAAGCGAATCAGGAAGAAACTGAGCGTGATGATGATGAATATAGTAGGAATCAAGCTCAGAAACCGACGGATGATGTACCTCGACATCAGTTCCTCCGTAAAATTTGGTAAGACTCCTCAGTCTCTGCCATGAAAACGTGAAACAAAATTAAACGGAACGTTTCATTGTTAAAACTGAGGGCGCGAAAAAAAACGAGAGGCGCGGGAGCGCCCCCCGTTTTTAAAAGTATACCTTTGCTGAAAAAATCTGTCTAGACCGAAATTTGTCTACTTCTTATAGATGAATTTCGGAGGATGATACCCGATCGGGTTTGCATACCAGCCGCCCCACTTCGTGGTGTCGATCATGTCCTGGTTCGCATAGTTGTAAAGGGGAATGAGTCCCTGATCTTCGGTGAGCAGGATCCTCGCGGCTGATTCGAGGAGCTTCATGCGGGCATCGCCGGAAGATGTGCGAGCATCTT
>CAYXOW010000032.1:0-16663 GCA_964466815.1 uncultured Treponema sp. | reverse complement strand
GGATTGCTATACGCGCCGGAATTGTTGCCGCTCCCGGTCATGAAGAGCTCGAGCATCGTGTTCGGGTCGAGATAGTCGCCTACCCAGCCATCGCGCGCGATCGTGAAATCGTGTTTATTGCGGAGCTCGATGAGGGTCTTGAACTCCATGTTCTGGAGCACGAGGTTCACGTTGAGGTTGGCCTTGAGCTGCTGCTGCACATACTCGGCGATGAGCTTGTGGCCGGTGCTGGTGTTGTACACATAGGTGAGCGTCGGGAAACCTTTGCCGTCAGGATATCCGGCATCGGCGAGGAATTTCTTCGCGGCCGCGACATCGAACTTCTGTCCGCCCTGCGGGGTGTAGCCAGCCATCGGCGGGCAAATGGAATTGGTAGGAATCTGGCCGCCCTTCAGCACTTTGTCGACGAGGGTCTGCTTGTCGATCGCCGCAGCGAAGGCTTTGCGGACGCGAACATCGTTGAACGGCGTGCGCTGGTTGTTGAGATCGAGATAGTAGGTCGCGAACTGCGCGGAAGTCTGATAGTCCTTGCGGAGTTTGATCTCGTCGATCATGTTGAGATCGATTCCCGACATCCAGTCGACGGCGCCGGCCTTGTACATCTTGTAGTTCGTGGAGAGGTTATCGCTCGCGAGATACTCGATCGAGTTGAGTTTCACGTTCTTCGCATCCCAGTAGTTCTTGTTCTTTACGACAATGATTCTGTCCTGGGGCTTCCATTCTTTAAGAATGAATGGACCATTGACCACGATGTTACCTGGCTTGGTCCACTGATCGCCATACTTCTCGATCGCCCACTTCGGCGCCGGCGCGAATGCGCTGTGCGCGGTCATGTCGACAAAGTAGGGAGCAGGACCGGCGAGCTGGACCTGGAGGGTCTTGTCGTCGAGGGCTTTCACGCCGACGTCTTCAGCCTTGCCCTTACCGGAGTTGTAGGCATCCGCACCCTTAACGACCATGCCAAGCATGTACGCATAGTTCGCTGCGGTTTCAGGGGCGAGCTCTCTGAGCCAGCCGTACACGAAATCCTGTGCGGTAACGGGAGTGCCATCGGACCACTTCGCATCGCGGAGGTGGAAGGTGACCGTCATACCGTCGGGGCTGATGTCCCAGCTCTTTGCCATGGCAGGAATTCCCTTGCTGGTCTTTGGATCATACTGCACGAGACCTTCGAACATCGCGAGATAGAACTGGTTGGACGCGGTGTCCTGCATCAGCGCCGGATCGAGCGTCGATGGCTCAGCGCCATTCGCGATGATGAAATCTTGCGCGAACGCTGTGCCAGCGAGCGCGAGGAGCGCCAAAAGAACAAATAAACTCCTTTTCATTCGTACCTCCCTATTAAAATAGTACCCGATAAACTATATACTCTCTGTATAGCTATTGCAAGATTTTTCTTTCAGATTCGTTGAACTATTTCCATCCACAATGGAAGTGACATGATTCATTGGCGCGAACCGATTGACCAGATGAAAAAACTGAGTGCGGGATTTTATTCTCACAACAAAATATACCTATTCTCTGCGCTCACGGGAGCAGTGTCGGGCCTCATTACTGTCGCATACCGTTATGCGATTGGGCAAGCAGAAAGTTTCCGAGAACCGCTGCTCGAGCAAAACCTCAGTGCCTCCAAAATTCTCCTCTGGTTCGCACTAACCCTCTCCGCCGGGATACTTACAGCCTTCTTTGTATATAAAAGCCCGCTCATTCGTGGTTCGGGAATTCCGCAGGTTAAGGCCTTTCTTTTTCGCCGCATCTACTTCAGCTGGAAACAGGAACTTCCCCTCAAATTCTTCGGAGGAACACTGGCCTTGGGAGCAGGGCTCTCGCTCGGACGCGAAGGACCATCGATTCAGCTCGGCGCGCTTTCGGGATCTGCTCTTGAAGATATCTTCCACATCCCCGATTTTCGGCGCTACCTCGCCACTGCTGGCGCGGCCGCGGGAATTTCGGCGGCCTTCAACGCACCGCTCGCCGGCGTACTCTTTTGCATCGAAGAGCTGCACCGCAATTTTTCCCCCGTTATGCTCACTGTCACCATGATCTCATCATTCATAGCGAATATCGTGATGTGGCTCTTCTTCGGCATTCGCCCTATTTTCGGAATCACCGTGGTCGAAGCCCTCCCTCTGAAGTATTACTTCAGCGTCATTCTGAGCATAGGGATCATCACCGGAGCGCTCGGGAGCCTCTTCAATGTCGGCATTCTGGGATTTCAACGACTCTACAAGCGCATGGTCCCCAAGGAGAGTCTCCGGGTGGTCTTGGCATTCGCGGTAGCTGCGATCGTGAGCATTGTGTACCCGCAGATCACTGGCGGCGGAAACCACGTCGTGTCATCGGATTACCTTTCGATGCTGCCTCTTGCATTCATTGCGCTCATGCTGGTGGCCAAATTCCTATTCACTCTTTTCTCGTATGCGTCGGGAGTGCCTGGCGGCATTTTTCTTCCAATGCTCGCTATCGGAGCCATCATTGGCGGGCTCATGTACAGTATGCTTGGAGCGATGGGCTACCACATGGATTACCTGCCTAACTACATTCTTCTTGGAATGACGGGCTTTTTCGTCGCGGTAGTTCGGGCTCCCATCACTGGAGCGGTGCTCATCACCGAGATGGCGGGAAGCTTTACGCATTTCCCCGCATTCATTCTCGTTTCGATCGTCGCCGTGCTCACTGCGAATTTTTTTAAGACCAAGCCCATCTACGACTCTCTCCTCGCGCAGATTCCGCCGATGCACCCCGAGCAAGTCGAACATGTGGCGATCACCCTCCACATTCCTTTCATGGAGGGAAGCCAAATTCACACCGTGAGCGAGCTGCGGGAGCATCTGCCCGCCGACAGTATTCTCGTGTGCATTATGCGCGGAGAAGAACAGCTTTATCCCTATCTCTCAATGGAGATAATCCCGGGCGACGAAGCACTCATCGAAGTCGATCAGCGAAATGCGCATTTATTAAAAGAAGATTTACTCAAATTGGGCGCACAGGTGGAATCCTAGCGCATGAAGGAGTGTCAATATGTACGAATATTTTTCGCCGACCAAAATTCTCTTTGGAGAGGGTTGTCTTACAGAGACTGCGCCCCGTCTCAAAGAGATGGGAGCTTCACGGACACTCATCGTCACAGGTGCGTCGAGCACCGCATCCTCCGAGGGCTTTAAAAAACTCTGTGAAGATCTCGACACCGCCGGCATACGCTGGGCACACTTCGCCGAAGTGAGCGCTGACCCGGAAACGGACACGGTCGATCGCGGTGCCGCTCGCTACCGTACTGAGAGATGCGATTCGATCATCGGCTTCGGCGGTGGAAGCCCAATCGACTGCGCTAAAGGCATCGCAGCGAGCGTCGCTGAGGGCCGCTCAATCCGCGACTTCGTAGGCACCGGGCTCGCCTTCACGAAGCCGGTTCCTCCCCTCGTTGCGATCCCCACCACCGCAGGTACTGGCACCGAGGTTACCAACGCAGCAGTATTCACTGTCGTGGATGAATCGGGCCACCGCAGCAAAAAGGGCACCTCGAGCCAGTATTACTTTCCTCGGCTTGCAGTCGTGGACCCCCTCTTGCACGCGAGCATGCCACCTTCGCTCACCGCAGCGACCGGCATGGATGCCCTCACCCACGCGATTGAGGCCTACGTGAGCCGCTTCCACACACCGATTAGCGATATGTACTGCATTAAATCGATCGAACTGATCGGGCGAAGCCTGAGAATCGCTTGCCGGTCCGCCGAAATCAGTGGCGCCCACGGAACTGCCGCTACGATCGATGAAACCAGTCGCGCCGCGCGCCGCGATATGGCTCTCGCAGCGACGCTTGCGGGCGTGTCGCTCTCGCAGGCGGGGCTCGGCATGGTGCACGGCTTCGCGCACCCCGTCGGAGCGATAACAGGACTCGCGCACGGTCTCGCCAACGCCATCCTTCTGCCATTTGTGATGGAAGCCATCATCCCCGACGCGGGCGAGCGGCTTTCCGACATCGGCGTCGCACTCGCAGGTGGCGCGCTTGCAGGTAGCGCGCTCGCAAGTAGCGCCATCACAATTAGCGGGCTCACAGGCAAACCAGGCCTCACCCCGGCGGAAGCGGTTCGCATTATCGCGCGCTTGGGCCAGGACATCGGCATACCTGCCAACCTCGACGCCGTGCACGTACCCGAAGACGCATTTGAGGCCATCCTCGCCGACGCACTCTCCTACCGGCGCCGCAAGGCGAGCCCGCGCGCTTTCACCGACATCGAACTGCGCGAACTCCTCTCGAAGATGTACCATGGAAGCATAGACGCGGGCGCATGACGCGGGTACGTGGCCGCGGGTACGTGACACGCTCAACCGCGCTCACACTCGAGGCGCGATCCTCCCACACCCTTTTTCACCACGATTCTTGAAGGAATCCGGTTGCACAGCTCCTCAACGTGCGAGATGATCGCGATTTTCTTGTCGCCGCGAAGCTCGTCGAGCACAGAGATCGCGAGCGAGAGCGATTCCTCATCGAGGCTTCCGAAGCCCTCGTCGATGAAGAGCGATTCGATGCGATTCGCTCCGGCGCGATCCTGAATCGAGTCCGCCAACCCGAGCGCGAGACTGATCGACAGCATGAATTTTTCGCCACCGGACAGCGTGCCCACCGGACGACTCCCTCCGTTCCACGCATCGAATACGGAGAGCTCGAGCCCGATCTTCTTGTTGCCGCCACCGCTCAGAATATCGGCCTCAACTACATAGCGACCGCCGCTCATTCTGTAGAGCCGCTCCGATGCGCGCGCGGCGATTTCTTTGAACTGTAGGCCGAGTACATAATTTTTAAAGGGCATTTTTCGCTTTGGGTTGAGATTGCCCGAGAGTAGCCTATCCAGCATATCACGCTTGCCGAATTCTTCAGCGTCGGCGCTGTAGCTGCGTAAAAGCTCGTCGCGGCGAGCAATGAGGGCGCGCGTGTGCTCGATAGATGCGGTTAATGCCGCTCGCTGGTCTCTAAGAACGACAATCGAAGCTTCCATCTCCGCGATTCGCGATTCCATAGTGGTGCGCGCTTCCGAAAGTGAACGCGATTCAGCCTCAAAATCGAATAGAAGCGGTTGGTCGTCATGGGCTGAGACTGGAGCGAGCGCATCGGCCGCGCGCGATTTAGCGCCCAAGTTCAGCGCTCTTCTTTCGAGAGCGCCATAGGCTGCGCGCGCCTTTGTCCACGATTCCCTGAAACGCGCGATCGCCTGCTCTTCTTCGCGGAGCCGCGTCTGAGGCCACACCGAGCCGGTCACGCGCTGTGCGAGCTCGAACGCAGCGGAGTCGGTAGTGTTGAACGACGACAGAAGCGAGAGAAGCGAGTTCCTGCTGGTAGCGAGGATGGGCGCGAGGGTGTCGAGCATCGATATGAACGATGTCGATGCGCCGAGAGTCAGCGACTTTTGCTGATTCGGTTGGGCGCCTTCTGCTTCTTGATTGCCCGCAAGGATGAGGAGGCGCGCGACGTCGCAACGACTCGACTCACTCAAGAATCGTGCGAGGTGAGTCTCTAGCGCCTCGAGTTTCGCGTTGAGCGAATTCACATGGATTTCAAACTCCGAACTTGTGGTGCTGAAGGCGACTCGCCACCGTTGCGCGCGCTTCTGAATTCGGTCGATCTCCGATTCAAGCCTCGTTAAATGCTCGCGCACCACGCTCAGTTGAGGATTCGGGTCGTCGTGGCCGATATTTTGCGCCAGCGAAGAAAGGTGAGCGTTTATTTCGGTGCGCGTCATGTCCAGCTCGGATTTTTGCTGAACAATGGCAATGAATTCGCGCTCCCTCTGATTCACAACAACGCGTCGCTGCGTCAAAAGTTCGCGTGCCGCCGCAAAACCATCGATCTCTGCACTTAGCCTGCGCAGTTCGTCCTCGAGCGCCGACTGTGCCGCACCGAGCGCAGCGCGCCACTCTTCCGCGCGAGGTTCCAGCATTTGCCCGCCGGAGTATTCGCTGTAGTTACGCCATGCGATACTCAGCTTTCCAGCGAGCGCCACATGCTCCGCCGAAAACGCTTCTATCCGATCGCGATCGCTTTCCACACTCTGAAGGAGCGCCGCGCGACGAGTTTTTTTCGCTTCTACATCAGAACGCGCCTGGCGAAGCGTTGCCTCATCGGGTGCGGTTGGGGGCAAGTAGGCGAGGTTCGGATGCTCTGTCGAGCCACAGACGGGACAGGGCTGGCCTTCCTGAAGCGATGCAGCCAGAGAACCAGCGATAGCGCGCCGAGCTTGGTCCTCAAGAGCGTCGCGACATTGCTCTGCGGCGACGATTTCAGATTCGAGTGCAGAGAGAAAATCTTCCGTGCCCGAAATCTTACGTAAGATTTTTTCGCGCTCCGCTTCAACCCCTTCGATCTGCTGCAGCGCTTCTTCCACCCGCGAGAGAGCATCGCGTGCCCCAAGGGCCTTTCGAAGCCTCTCCTGGGTCGCAGCCTCCCCTTCCGCCCTAGCCTCGAGCTCGCCAATTTCCTTTTTCAAGCCCGTAAGCTCAGCCCCTCTCTTCTCAATTTCCATCCCTATCGCTTCGAGCTTTCGAACAATATCGATTTGCCCTCGCTCGAGCTCATCCTTCTTGCTCCAAATCTCTACAGCCCACTGCAAGAGTGCAATATTCCTCTGCACCTCATCGCGCTCCCGCTGTGCCTCGAGTAAGCGCGTTGCTTCTTCCTCAATCGCGCCCCGCTCAGCTTCAAGCTCCGCGAGCGCCTTCCTGGATTCGATCGCAACGCCACAAATTTCGGAAACTTCAGCGTATAAATCTAAAAACCGCTGCGCATCGCTCGCGATTTCCGAGAGGCTCTTCACCGCGTCGAGTCGGTTCTCACGCGCCTCGAATGCCGGCTTTGCACGCTCGATTTCGTCAAATTCGCGCCATGCACTCGAGATCTCTTCCCAGAACACAAGCTTGTCCTGAATTCGATCGATCTCGACCCTAAGGTTTGACAACTCCGCGTTTGCGCGCGAGATACGCTCGTCGATATTCTGGGCCTCCGTCTCATCTCGCCCGATCCGAAGCTCCGGTTCTTCGCCTAACTCCGAAGTCAACCGATCCATCTCTTCGCGTTGAATTCTCAGAGAGGAGTCGAGCTCGACGGCACGCTGATGAGCCTTCTCCGTAACGTGGTCGTAGATCGTCACGTCGAAAAGCTTCTCAAGAATTTCGACACGATCGCTGGTCTTCATCTCCAGAAATTCCTGAAAGGCTCCCTGCGGCAGCAGCACAATTTTGGAAAATTCGTCCGCGCTGAGTTTTAAAAGTTTGAGGAGCGCCGCATTCGCCTCCGCAAGCCGATCTGTCAGAAGTTCAGTCTCTCCTGTATCCCGAATTCGACTGAGGGCCACTTCGCTTGCAGCCTCGGATTCGACTCCCCTTCGATTCCGTTTTTTATATGGAAGAGACCGGTACACCCTCCAGCGCATATCCGAGGCTATAAACTCGAACTCAACCCAGGGTTTGCTGCCCGGAGGAGAAAATTTCGAGACGAGTTCGCGCTCAAGATTGCTCCGTCCTCCGAGTGCCTGACCATAGAGCGCGAAGGTCATAGCATCGAAAATCGTGGATTTACCAGAGCCGGTCTTGCCATAGATGAGAAAAAAATCGTCGAGAGTAGAAAAATCAATGTACTGGCGCTCGCGATAAGAGCCGAAATGTTCAAAAGAGAGGGAAATTGGCCTCATGCCCACTCCTTCTCTTCTTCTAAGAGAAACGCCGCGAAGCGGTTGTTCAAGTCTTCCGGCACTTCTCCATTGAGTATGAAGCGGCAAAATGACTGAAAATCTTTGAGGACGATCTCATGGGGGTCGCGAGCGTGGTCGATCGTGGCCTGAGATTCCTCCGTGTCCTCGCCCACAACACCGCGCTCCACGCTGCGATCGCCATTGAACTCGAGACCGCGCGCGAGTTTCTCGAACGCTTCCTGGCGCACCGACATGAGGTTCCGAAAGCGCGCCGAAAGTCCATTGAATGCATTGTAGACTGGATTTTCATCGGTCAGGACTGCCTCGATGTAGTCGAAATCTCCTGGATCGGAGACAGCAATCAATTCAGCGAACGTTCCGCGCACGCGCCTGAATCTTCTGAGCGGATCGATGGAAATCGCACGGACACGCGGCGGTCCACACGGCGCGCCGCGTTCGACATCAAGCTCGACGCTGAGGATTCCCTTTTCGCCTTCCCCATCGCCAAAGGACATGGCCATCGGGGCTCCCGAGTACCATACCGATTCTGCAAGTTTCTGCTGGCGATGGAGGTGCCCAAGCGCTGCGTAGTCGAAACCGTTGAAAAGACTCACAGACACTGCATCCGATCCGCCGAGGAAATCGGTGTCCGATTCGGAGAGACTTGCGCCGCGCACATAGCAGTGCGCCGTAACCACATTTGCGTCGAATTCGGTGAAGCGTGGCCGAAACGTCGCGATAAGCTCAGAGAGGCGCGAGGCCATCGTTCCATCGGCCACTGCGAGCAATTCAGGAGTTACCTGGGTTTCAGTAGTCTCCTGCAGCTCGCGCACTTCTTCCGTGGATTCGAGGTTCTGCTCAATCTGGTTTGAAGCGGCAATCCGCGCATTTTCAGAACTGGACGCTTGCCGCCGAAATTCGTTGAAGAGCCCATACGTCACAAAAGGTAACGCCCACACCGCGAGCCTCGCGCCTCCCTTCTCAAGAATCAGCGCCGGCTCGCGCTTTATCTCGCTCACAAGGTGAATCCCGACTGCTTCGAACAGCTCCGCCGCGAATGCCACCCGTCGGGGAGAGTCGTGATTACCCGGTATGATAAGAATCTTCGCTTCAGGGGTCAGCACGCGCCGCAGATCCGCCATGAATTCGCCGAACATGGTTTGGGCGACCTCCGAAGGAATGCTGCGATCGAATACATCGCCCGCCACGAGGACCAGGTCTGGCCGTTCGTTCCGCGCCGCCGCCACAATCTGTTGAAGCGCGTGCGCCTGATCCTCGGCCAGGTCTCTCGAGCGCAGACTTTTCCCCAAGTGGAGGTCGGACATATGCATGATTTTGAATATTTTATTTGCCGGTGGCATTCAAATTCTTTCCTTTCGCGATTCAGTGTAGTATGTTTTTCGTACGGGCTCAATTCTAGGCGCTCTTATCGAACTGGCGGCGGTGAAGGTAGAGTCTTTGTCGTTTTTCGCAAAGTAAGTCTCGTCGCACAGTGCGATTCGCAGGTCGCTTGGGATATGCCCCACCAACAATGATCAAAAGGAGTTCCCCTATGCTGTATCGACGATTGGGTTCAGCCGGAATCAAGGTATCGGTGCTGTCGCTCGGTTCGTGGGTTACCTACGGTCCGCA
This sequence comes from uncultured Treponema sp., assembly GCA_964466815.1. Classification (GTDB taxonomy): domain Bacteria; phylum Spirochaetota; class Spirochaetia; order Treponematales; family Rectinemataceae; genus Rectinema. Next base: position 7,349 of record CAYXOW010000032.1, on the reverse strand, counting down.
GGTCGACACTGACGCCGCCACACAGATGATCAAGTATGCCTACGATCACGGTGTCAATTTTTTCGACAATGCCGAAGTCTATTCGAGAGGTCAGTCCGAAACCATCATGGGACAGGCGTTCCGCAAGCTTGGACTCAGACGCGGATCCTACCTCGTGTCGACCAAGCTCTTCTGGGGCATCAACGATGGCCCGAACGAAAAGAATACGCTTAACCGCAAATACCTCCTCGAGGGCATCGATGGCAGCCTCGAGCGCCTCGGCATGAAGTATGTCGACTTTCTCTTCTGCCACCGCCCCGACCCCGACACCCCCATCGAGGAGACTGTCTGGGCAATGCACGACATCGTCTCGTCGGGCAAGGCACTGTACTGGGGCGTCAGTGAGTGGTCCGCGGAACAGATTCGCGAAGCCTGGGGAATCGCCGACAAGCGTAATCTCCGTAAACCACAGATGGAGCAGCCGCAGTACAGCATGCTGGTGCGCACCAAGGTCGAGAAGGAGTTCGCGCGGCTGTATGAGGGCATAGGGCTCGGCCTTACGACCTTCAGCCCGCTCGCTTCCGGCCTGCTCTCCGGAAAGTACAAAGATGGCATTCCCAAGGACTCGCGATTTGCGTTGCCGGGCTACGAGTGGCTGCAAGAGCGCTGGTACCGCAGCGACATCGTTTCCACAATCGAACGGTTGCGCCCCATCGCGATATCTCTGGGTGCGACGATGAGCCAGCTCGCCATCGCGTGGGTTGCCCATAATCCACACGTCAGCACTGTTATCACCGGCGCCAGCAAGCTCTCGCAGCTCGAAGAGAACCTCGCCGCAATCGACCTGCTGCCGAAGCTCACGCCCGAGGTGCTCAAGAAGATCGACGATGCACTTGAGCCGATTCTTTCGATGAGCAACTGAACATCGAGCATTCTGCGCGAGCGTGCACAGAGCGCGCTTGCGCTTGCGCTTTCTTTTTTTCTGCGATAGCACTTATATATGGATACCGAAAATACCTCTCCTTCTGAAAACCTCGAAAAACTCAAGGCGAGTCGAGAAGGGCTCAGCTCAGTGGAGGCCGCGTCCCGCCTCGCGACATACGGCCGCAACGCGCTCGAAGAAAAAAAGGCTCGACCAATTCTAGAATTTCTGAAGCGATTCTGGGGACCCATGCCCTGGCTCCTCGAGATCGCGATTGTACTCGCTGCATTCTTGGGCCATCTCACCGAGGCGATTATCATATTGCTCCTCCTCAGTGTGAACGCGGTCATCGGTTTTCTGCATCAGCAGAATTCGGCCAAAGCGCTCGACCTGCTGAAAAAGCGGCTCGCGATGAACGCACGGGTGCTCCGCGACGGAAAATGGCAGCCTGTCGACGCCGCGCTCCTTGTGCCGGGCGACATCATTCTCGTGAAGCTGGGCGATATTGTTCCTGCCGATACGCAGATTCTCTCGGGTTCTCTCTCGGTGGATGAATCCGCGCTCACAGGGGAGTCGCTGCCCACCGAACTCGGTGAAGGTGGTATCCTCCACGCGAGTTCGATCGCGCGGCGGGGCGAGGCGACTTGCCTTGTGCTGAGCACTGGCGCCAATACCTTCTTCGGCAAGACGGCGGGACTCGTCAATGCCGCGAAACCGGCCTCGCACCAAGAACAGGTCATGCTCACGATCGTGCGCTACATGATGTACCTCGGACTGGCCGCCTCGCTCTTTGTCGGGAGCTACGCCATTGCGCTCCATATATCCTTTCTAATAATGCTCACCTTCATCGTCACCTTCTTGATCGGTGCGGTACCGGTAGCGCTTCCTGCGGTGTTGACGATCGTGCAGGCGGCGACAGGCTCGCAGATGGCCGAGCAGGGCGCCCTCGTGACGCGCCTCGACGCAATCGAAGACGCCGCATCGATCAGCGTAGTCTGTTTCGACAAAACCGGTACGATCACGCAAAACAAGCTCAGCGTCGTCGCCACAGTCGCCGCAGCAGGCTTCAGCGACGACGATGTACTCCGAACGGCCGCGCTCGCGTCGAACGCACAGAACTCAGATCTCATCGACAGCGCAGCGATCGCAGCGGCCGCATCCCGGAATTTGCTTTCCGGGGGTTGTACCCAAAAATCCTACACCCCGTTCTCGCCCGAAACTCGGCGAACCGAAGCCCTCATACTCTGCGATGGCCAGCATTATCAGGTCGTGAAAGGCGCCGTACCGGAGATTCTTGCCCTCTGCACCGGCGACAGTCCCGAAGTACGCGCATCGGCCGAGAAAAGCGTCGCAGCGTTTGCGCAAAAAGGCTACCGAACACTCGCGGTGGCGCGCGCGCCAACCAATACGGCTGTCAGCGGGGACACTGGTTTAATCTCCAATGCCGGGCCAGCCTCGGCTGCACCGCCCGCTCTCTCCTTCGTCGGCATTCTCGCCCTCGCCGACCCCATCCGCCCCGACTCAAGCTCCATGATCGCCGACCTCCGCTCCCTCGGCGTCAAACCGATCATGCTCACCGGCGACAGCCTCGCCATCGCGCGCCAGATCTCGATCGAGGCTGGCATCGGACCGAACATCATGAGCATCAAGGAACTCGACGGGCTCAGCGACGCTGACCAAGCGAAAAAAGTCGCACAAGTCGACGGCTTCGCCGAAATCTTTCCCGAAGATAAATTCCGCATCGTCACGCTTTTGCAGAAGAGCGGCCTGATGGTCGGCATGACCGGCGACGGCGTAAACGACGCGCCAGCACTCAAGCAAGCCGAAATGGGCATCGCGGTAAGCAACGCTACCGACGTCGCCAAGGCCTCAGCCAGCGTTGTTCTGACCCGCGAGGGCGTCGGCGTCATCGTCCAGGCGATACGGCTCTCGAGGCGCACCTATCAGCGCATGCTCACCTGGGTCATCAACAAGGTGACCAAGGTTGTGCAGGTTCTGGGACTCCTGGTGGCGGGTTTCTTCCTGTTCAAGAACATGATCCTCTCGATGATGGGCATGAGCCTCCTCGTGTTCGCGAACGATTTTGTCACTATGTCGCTCGCGACCGACAATGCTCGGGACGCCCAAGCGCCGAACACTTGGAAAGTAAAAAATATCACGCTCGCATCGCTCGCTATCGGAGTGCTGCTGATCGCGCAAGGAATAGGAGCGATATTCCTCGCCAAAGACTGGCTCGCCCTCGACTACGCGCATATCCAGACTTTCACACTGCTTACGCTGGTATTCACGAGCCAATTCCGCGTGCTCATCGTGCGCGAGCGGAGGTACTTCTGGGATTCTATGCCGGGCAAGATGCTTCTGATGAGCACAGGCGGAACCATCGTCCTCTTTTTCGCGATGGGCGCGATCGGATTCATCATTCCGAGTCTGGGAGCGAAGGAAACCGCAATCGCGATCGCTTACTCGCTCGTGTTTACAGCGCTTCTCGATTGTCCGAAGCGGCTCTTTTTCAAATTGTTCAAGATTGAATAAAAAAGGCGCGGGACGCTCTGGAAGCGCCTCGCGCCGATGACCTGCGGCCAACACGGGCTGTACCCTTATTATATGCCGTTATTTTGCGGCGACCGCGGGAAGCGGGAGCAGGTACGCCCCCACGCCATTCGTCTGAATATCCTCGTAACCCGGAAGATTCTCAATTTTGATGGGCTTGTCGGGGTTCTCAAGGTTCCACGAATTGAGAATCTCGCCAATCGCTGTTACGTGGCGCCCCACGCGCTCCTCGATCGGGTGCCCCTTTTCGTCGTACGGCACATAGAGGCGCCCGAGCTTTGCGGCGCGCACATACCACTTATCCTTGCCGGTCAGCACGAGCGCGGCGTCGGTTCTTCCTCTGAGGCGCCCCTGCGACGCATTCGCAGTTTCCATCAGCAAGGGAAGCGTGTCGGTAAAATCTCCGAGCTCGCGGTGGGAAAGCCCGCGCAGATTCACCGGGGAAGGTTCCAAGCTAATCTTGATATCCTGCATTTCGAGGCCGAGCACCGTGTCCGATGCGAGTTGCATGGCTTTGGGATGCGCCACGATTGCGTTGATCACTGGGTACTCGGGCGAAGCTTCGTGGAGGTCCACGGTGATGGTCACATTCTGCTTCTTGATGAGCTGCACGATACCGTAGCACACTTTTTCGGTGAGCGTACCGTCGGGACGCCCCGGGTAGCCTCGGTTGAGATTTCGTGTCTCGCTTCCGGAGAGCGTCTGGCCGGACGATGCGTGAATATAGACATTGGGATCGGGCCACTGATCGATCGGGTTCGTCGCTCGCGAACCATAGCGGAACCATCGAGGACCGCTCGGTGTCTGAATAGTGTAACTCTGCGGCGCACCTTCCTGTGGATCGTTCGCCGTGAAACCCGAGTTGTTCGCGCGCGGGATCACATAGAGGGTGCCCGTCTTCGGAATCGCGTTTTCGATGAGCATGATGGCCGTGAGGTGACCCGAAGGCTCATTGGGGTGTGTTCCTCCGAGCACGAGCATGGATTCGCCGTCGTCGACGCCCTTCATCACGTAGACCTCGGTGTCGCCGGCGGTCCCCTTGAGCCCCGGGAACCAGTCTGAGAGCATTTTCATTTCGGTAACGCCGGGACCGCGCACAATCACATCGGGCGTGCGCATCGAAAGAAAAGAAGCGCCGGCGATGGCGGCGGCCGCGAGGGCGCCCACCAGACAGATAATCGCTGTAATTGTATGTTTCTGCATGATCGCCGACCTCATTTAATCATCAATAGCCTGAGTAGGAGCGGCACGATTACCATAGCCGCCGTCACCTGCAGAGACAGCTTCTTCGTGTCGAAGAGTACCCAGACCGTGAGGGCGAGTACGGCCGCAAGAATCGCAAGGTAAATGAAAAACATATCCACCCTCCTACAGAATTGCCCTAATCTGCTTCGAGAACACGATAAAGAGAATGGCATAGACCACGATGATGAGGCCTGGAACCACCAGCTTCTTGAGAACCGGACTATATTTTTCAAGACCGACCACTTTTGCGGCGAAAATCGCCGCGAGCGCCGTCGGAGGCATGAAATCGCCCAGCGATGCGATCAGCGAGAGCGACGCCGCTGCAATGATCTGATCCTGATTCAACAAAGCCAACATGAAGGGCACACCGAGCACGCTCGCCGAACCGAATGCGGAAATCGCGCCGAAGAGCGGAATCGAGATTGCCATCATGAGGTAGAGCAGCGCAGGCGGCACCGATAGCGCATTCACCACGATAAAACCACGCACGCCGGTAGCCGTCATAATCTGGATGAACATGCCGACCCCGACCAGAATTCCCAGCACAGGGAGCACATCCTCGATCGATTTCTTGGCGGATTTCAGCACATTGAAGCGCTTTCCCGTGATCCACGTGAGCGCGGTTCCCAGGATAAAGATGAGCGGCATGCCAAGCCCGAATATGCGCGGCACAACCTTATCGAGGATCATCAGCACGAATATGAAAATGAGCGGGGAAAAAAGCCTCAACCCGCCGTATTTGTTCAGGGCTGAAAAATCGAGCTTTGAGAGCATCGCCGAGTGGTCGCCCTTCTTCACCTTTCTCCAACCGAACCACAGGGCAAACACGATCGCGAGCGGGAAGGTGAGGAGAATGAGCGGAAGCTCAAACCCGACATACGGCATATCGATGCCACCGCCGATGATCATCACGGGGATATTGACCGGCGGAGCGATCATGCCGAGAATCGCGGCGATAGAAATGAGCGCGCCGGAATCCACCGCCGACATACCCATCGACATGAACATGGGAGCTACCACCGCGCCCGATGTCAACACCGAGGCGGTCGAGCTGCCAGTGATCATGCCCGGCACCATAATCACGAAGGTGAGGAGCACCGTCAGAATACCCGGTGACTTATGAAACTTTTTTATCACCGCCGATGTCAGCGCCTCGAGGGCGCCTGAATCGCGAAAACCCGTCATGAACATCATGGCGGTGGCGATGGTCAGAATAGTATCGACGTATCCGAACGTGCCCTCGACCAGGTGGCGTACCGGATCCTGCACGCCGCCCGCGAGCGCGCCCGCGACCGATGCGAGGAGCATCGAGACCGACACCGGCCACTTGAGGGCGAAACAGCCGGCGGCGAACACGCCGACCATCAGAATAAAGAGCCAGAATTCCTGTGACACGTTGCGCCTCGCTATTTCAGAAACGCGGCAGCCAACGGCGCACCGAGCTGAGAAATTTTATCGACACTATCGAGAGGAATCTTCGTTCCGCAAAGCTTGGTGAAGAGCCCGTCGCCGTTGCCCTCAGTCACTACGATGAAGTAATCGCAGTACGGAACGGCTGCGTTGATGAATCGGTCGGAGAGTTCACCGCGCCGCGCTTCACCGCCGATGTGCATACCGATAATCTTCATACCCCTCTTTTTCGCCTCGTTGAGGAGTGCCTTCGTGCGATCGAGTTCAGCGTCCGCCGAGATGCCCGCCGCTCCGAGCCCCTTCGACGAACCGCCGATGACGATGATCAGGGTTTTCGCATTCGTGGAAGCCAAATCCTGAGCCTTCACGAGCGAATCCATGGTGAAACTGACCTTTGCCCTCGTCATGATGGCCTTCGCCATTTCGACATCGGCGCTCTGCCCGATCGAGGTGAGAAGCGCCGGCTGCGAGGCAAAGGGCGCCTTGAGATTGAATGCTGCGAGCGAGAGCGGCATACAGATCGCCATAAGCATGGCGACCACGACGAAGATTTTCTTGGTGCGTTTCATACAAACCTCTTTCATTGAAAAAAGCCGGCCACACGTGCGGCGGCCGGCAATGATACTATACTGAGATGCGGCAGGCCGCCTACGGCCTGCCTACTCTCCATGAGAATCAGAATGCCGCAGCCTGCCCATCGCGGCGCGGATCGGCACCGCCATAGAGAAGGCCCTTGTCGTAGTCGTACACGACTGCATGTACGCCACCGAAGTAGGCATCCCAATCCAAATGGATCGATACATTGTGACCGAGCTTCTTGATGCCGTCGAGCGCGCTCACAGGGTAGCGTCCCTCGAGGTGGAGATCGCCCGACGCCGCCTGGTACAGGCGCGGTGCGAGAATCGCTTCCTGAATCGGGAACCCGAAATCGATCACGTTCGAGATGACCTGGGCAACGGTCGGGAAAATGCGGGTCGCGCCAGGAGAACCGATCGCCATGAACGAGCGCCCCTTGGAGTCGAGCACGAGCGTCGGGCTCATGCTGGAGAGCGGGCGCTTTCCGGGTTGCACGGAGTTGACCGAACCCGGTGTTGCGACAAAGTCGTCCATTTCGTCGTTCATGATGATGCCCCATCCCGGAACCACAACGCCCGAACCGAAGAAGTAGTTGATCGTCTTGCCCGGGAAAAACGGAATCAGCCGCGTGAGGAAAATCAGTTTCATCCCATCCTCGACGAAGGAG